>NZ_JBIUCY010000029.1:0-15532 GCF_044540725.1 Edwardsiella sp. A.80236 | reverse complement strand
CAGGAGCAGGAGCAGGAGCAGGAGCAGGAGCAGGAGCAGGAGCAGGAGCAGGAGCAGGAGCAGGAGCAGGAGCAGGACATACCCCGGCCTACAAAACGCAAGCCGGGTTAACGCGCGACTTATTGGGCCGGCTGGACCACCATCTGACCGACACTACCGCGATCGGCCAATTCCAACGTCCCGCTATAAAACAAGAAGGGGAAATGCTCCGAGGAGGGCTGCGGGAAGTAAACCAGTAACGAAACCTCGCCATCGACCCACACGCTATCCTTCCAGCCATGATCTTCGACCAACGGCGGGGCATTATTGACACTCTTCACCAGGAACTGTGCCCCCTGAATGTAGAATGACTGAGGCGTATCGGCGCGTACCGTCCAACGCTCCCAGGTTCCCTGACGGGCCTGGATATCGATGCGGCCAGCATCCCACAAGGCACCGTTGATGCCGGGATGCGAGGCACTGCCCAGCATGATGCTACGGTTATTGACCACGTCGCCTTCCGGCAACGGCTCGGCGCCCAAGCGGGTTGGCAGGGTATCGGTCATCAACGGTAGCAGCCCGGTTGGACGTAGGGTCAACACCCGCGTAGAGACTAACATCGACGAGGGTTCGAACAGCCCACGCAGGCGATCCATGATCCCCGCCGCCTCACCGGCGGTGATGGCGACCTCCTCACCCTTGCTCATGTCGATCAACACCTCACGCCGCTCGCCTGGCGCCAAGGGCAGCGTCTCCGCCTGCAACGGCGCCGGTAACAGCCCCTGATCGCTGGCGATGACGAAGAAGGGACGGCCATCGGAAAGCTGCAACAGATAGCGACGCGAATTCGAGGCGTTAAGTAGACGCAGACGCACCCAGCCACGCGACACCTCGACATAGGGGTCCTGCACTCCGTTAACCAAGAGGGTGTCACCGAGGAAACCGCCCGAGGAGGGGGGATCGTATTCCGGCACACCGAAGTTATCCAGGCGCTTATCCTGGAGGATCAACGGAAAGTCATCCACGCCATAGTGGTTGGGCAGCGGTGCATTCTTGCTGTACTGATCCTCCACCAACCAGAGACCCGCCAGGCCGTTGTACACCTGCGGCGCCATATGGCGTGGGGTATCCGCGTGATACCACAGCGTCGCCGCCGACTGGCGGATGGGCAACACCGGAGACCAGTCCACACCAGGCGACATCTGGCGTGCAGGTCCACCAGCCAGCGGGCCGGGCACCAGCAGACCGGCGACCTCCATTGCCACCGCTTCATTCAGGCGGTTGCTGTAAATCAACTTCACATCATCGCCGCTGTGCACCCGCACCGTCGGCCCTAAATAGACGCCGTTGACACCCCAGGTACTGACCTTACGCGTCCCCATGAATGCCCAGTGTGTCCGCTCCAACGACAGAAACAACGGCTGACCTCGGCGTGACTCCAACAGCGGGGGCACCGGTAGCGCGGCCTGCGCCCCGCCACTCGCCCGAGCCTGTAACGGCAATCCGCTGGCGCACAGTGCCAAGCCGGAGGCCTGAATAAACCGACGTCGACTGAGTGACATAACTTCTCCCGTAAATCCAAAAAGGGCACCGTGCGGGCGATCCGCTTAGGCGCGTTTCGCCGTCTGCGCCTCACGCGCCGCCACTTCGGCATCCAACTGTTTTATTTTGTCGGCCATCAAGGTGCGGCAATGCTCGGCCAGCTCACGCACCTGATCCTTACGCCAGCCGCTGGTATCGATCGGCGGCAACATCTCGACGATCACCACGCCATTATTCCAACGATTGAGCTTCACCTTGTCGTGGGTATTGGAGACGCAGATCGGTATGATCGGCACCCCGGCCGCCAGTGCCGCGTGGAAGGCTCCGGTCTTGAACGGCATCAATCCCCGACCGCGGCTACGCGTCCCTTCCGGGAACATCCAGAAGGAGATGCGGCGAGAACGAAACTGCTCCACCACTGCGGCGATGGTGTTGTGCGCCTTGGCACGGTTATTCCGGTCGATCAATAGGTTACCGGTCAACCAATACAGTTGGCCGAAGAAAGGGATCCATACCAGGCTCTTCTTACCGACGGTTACCGTGTTGGGTTGCACCGCGTTGGAGGCGGTGACCATATCGTAGTTGTTCTGGTGGTTAGCAATGTAGATCGCATTACCATAGTTTGCCGCATCTGGCGGCAGGCGTGTCTCTACCCGTAGGCCAAACAGCGGAGACAGGCGGCCAAACCAGTGACCGAAGCGCGCCACATGACGTGGGTTACGCGGGCTGAACAGGCAATACAGCGAACCGACGATACAGATCACGAGACATAACAACGTAACCAGGATGACCCGAAGAATAAATAACATAACAACCTCGATAAACTGAATGGCGAGCGGCACGCCCTGACGCACCGGCCCGCAGAGGCCGCCCGAGGGCGGCCCGAGTATGACTCATCTTATTCGTCGCCGTCCGCGCCCAGACGCGGCGGCTGCGCGGTCTCCACGTCGACCCGTTCGACACGCTGCAATCCACGCGGTAACTGCGTGCCTTTGCGCCCGCGTTCGGCACGGAACTTCTGCAGATCCTGCGGTTTCATCACCAGTTTACGCTTACCGACATGCAACGTCAGCGTAGTCTGCGGCGCCAGCACCAACAGCCATTTCAGGGTATCCTCACCGGCGGCGGCTTGAGCGGCGGGGATGGAGACGATCTTGTTCCCCTTGCCCTTCGACAACTGCGGCAGATCATGCACCGGGAACATCAGCATGCGCCCGGCCTGAGTAATGGCCAGCAGCATATCATCGTCGCCGTGGATCGCTAACGGCGCTAACACCTTGGCATTCTCCGGCAGGGTCAGCATCGCCTTACCGGCACGGTTACGCGCCACCAGATCGCTGAAGGTACACACGAAGCCGTAACCGGCGTCGGAGGCCATCAACAGCTTCTGGTTATCCGCCGCCATCAGCACATGCTCGATCGTGGCCCCCGGCGGTGGTGTCAGCTTGCCGGTCAGCGGCTCGCCCTGACCACGCGCCGACGGTAAGGTCAATGGGTCAAGGGCATAACTACGACCGGTGGAGTCAATAAACACCACCGGTTGGTTGCTCTTACCGCGCGCGGCGGCGCGAAAGCTGTCGCCAGCCTTGTAATTCAACCCGCTCGGATCGATGTCGTGTCCCTTGGCGCTGCGCACCCAACCGCTCTCGGATAACACAATGGTCACCGGCTCGCTCGGGACGAAGTCATGCTCGCTCATCGCCTTCGCCTCGGCCCGCTGGTGCAAGGGGGAACGACGCGCATCGCCATAGTTCTGGGCATCGGCGATGATCTCTTTCTTAATCAGGGTGGCGAGTTTACGCTCGGAGGCCAACAACGCCTGTAGGCGGTCACGCTCCTGCGCCAGTTCGTCCTGCTCGCCGCGAATTTTCATCTCTTCTAAGCGGGCCAATTGACGCAGTTTTAACTCCAGGATAGCCTCGGCTTGCGTCTCACTGAGACCAAAACGCGCCACCAGCACCGGCTTCGGCTCATCCTCGGTACGAATGAGGTGGATAACCTCGTCGATATTCAGGAAGGCGATCAGTAAGCCTTCTAGAATATGCAGGCGCTTGAGTACCTTCTCCAGGCGGTAGTTGAGACGACGGCGCACCGTCTCGCGGCGATAGCTCAACCATTCCGTGAGGATCTCACGCAGATCCTTCACCGCCGGGCGACGATCCAGCCCGATCATGTTCAGGTTAATGCGGTAGCTCTTTTCCAGATCGGTGGTGGCGAACAGATGGTTCATCACCTGATCGAAATCGACGCGATTGGAGCGCGGCACAATCACCAGGCGTGTCGGATTCTCATGATCCGATTCGTCGCGGAGATCCTCCACCATCGGCAGCTTCTTACTGCGCATCTGGCTGGCGATCTGCTCCAACACCTTAGCGCCCGAAGTCTGGTGTGGCAGAGCACTGATGACGATCTCGCCCTCCTCCTTCCTCCAGACCGCGCGCATCCGTACCGACCCCCGCCCGGTGCGATAGATCTTACGGATCTCGTCGCGCGGGGTGATGATCTCCGCCTCGGTAGGGAAGTCGGGGCCCTGGATGTGCGTTAGCAGATCATCCAGTGAGCTATCTGGGTTGTCCAACAACGCCACCAGGGCGTTAGCGACCTCGCGCGCGTTGTGCGGCGGGATATCCGTCGCCATACCGACGGCGATACCGGTGGTGCCGTTCAACAGGATGTTAGGGAGACGTGCCGGCAGGTATTTTGGCTCCTGCAACGTACCGTCGAAGTTAGCGGTGTACTCGACAGTGCCCTGCCCCAGTTCGCTGAGCAGCACTTCGGCATAGCGCGACAGGCGTGATTCGGTGTAACGCATGGCGGCGAAAGATTTGGGATCGTCCGGCGCCCCCCAGTTCCCCTGGCCATCCACCAAGGGATAACGGTAGGAAAAAGGCTGCGCCATCAATACCATCGCCTCGTAACAGGCAATATCGCCATGCGGATGGTATTTACCTAGCACGTCACCGACGGTACGTGCCGACTTCTTGAATTTCGCGCTGGCGTTCAGCCCCAGCTCGGACATCGCATACACAATGCGACGCTGGACCGGTTTTAGCCCGTCGCCGATAAAGGGCAACGCTCGGTCCATGATGACGTACATGGAGTATTGCAGATAGGCGTCTTCAGTAAACGCCCGGAGCGCTACACGCTCACTGTTGTCATGAGTCAGATCGCTCATTGGTCATCCTCTGGACGCGGCCATGGCCCATTCGGGCCGACGACTGCCATAAAATCATGCGATGGCCGCGATAGTAACGTATTTTTTATCCGCCTGTCACAGCACGCCACGCGGGTATGCCGCCATGCGGAAGAAAATAGAACAGGCCACCCGCAGGCAGCCTGTCGGATAGCGGGCAAGGCGCTTTACACATCCAACTCGGCCAGGTTGCCGTTCTCTTGCAGCCAATTGCGGCGATCCTCGGAACGCTTTTTCGCCAACAGCATGTCCATCACCGCCACGGTACGCTCCATCTCCTCGTCATCGATGGTCAACTGCACCAGGCGACGCGTGTTAGGATCCAGTGTCGTCTCACGCAGTTGTAGCGGGTTCATCTCACCCAACCCCTTGAAGCGCTGCACATTCGGCTTACCCTTCTTGCGTTTCAACTGCTCCAGCACTCCCGCCTTCTCCTCCTCGCTCAGGGCATAGAACACCTCTTTGCCGAGATCGATGCGGTACAGCGGTGGCATGGCGACATAGACATGGCCGGCTTGCACCAACGGGCGGAAGTGGCGTACAAACAGCGCGCACAGCAGCGTGGCGATATGTAATCCATCCGAGTCGGCATCGGCCAGGATGCAAATTTTGCCATAACGCAGCTGGCTCAAGTCATCACTGTCCGGATCGATACCGATGGCGACCGAGATATCGTGCACCTCTTGCGAAGCCAGCACCTCATCGGAAGAGACCTCCCAGGTGTTAAGGATCTTCCCCTTGAGCGGCATGATCGCCTGGTATTCGCGGTCACGCGCCTGCTTGGCGGAGCCGCCCGCCGAATCCCCTTCCACCAGGAACAGCTCGGTACGCGCCAAATCCTGGGCGCTGCAATCCGCCAGCTTACCCGGCAGAGCCGGGCCGCTGGTCAGCTTCTTACGCACCACCTTCTTCGCCGCTCGCATACGACGCTGGGCGCTGTTGATGGCCAGTTCGGCCAATTGCTCGGCGGCCTGGACGTTTTGGTTCAACCACAGGCTGAAGGCATCCTTGACCACGCCAGAAACAAATGCCGCGCACTGGCGTGAAGAGAGACGCTCCTTGGTTTGACCGGCGAACTGCGGATCCTGCATCTTGACGGATAACACATAGGCGCAGCGCTCCCAGATGTCGTCGGCGCTCAGTTTCACCCCACGCGGCAGCAGATTACGGAACTCACAGAACTCACGCATCGCATCCAAGAGCCCCTGACGCAGACCGTTGACATGCGTCCCCCCTTGCTGGGTCGGGATCAGGTTAACGTAACTCTCCGTCAGCAACTCACCGCCCTCGGGGAGCCACAGTAGCGCCCAATCCACCGCCTCGCTCTCCGTCGCGAAAGTCCCGGTGAATGGCTGCTCTGGCAGGGTCACCAGGCCATTGACCGACTCCATCAGGTAATCGGTCAAGCCATCTTGGTAGCACCAGCGCTGCTCGCTACCGTTGACCAGATCGCGGAATAGGATCTCAACCCCCGGGCAGAGCACCGCCTTGGCCTTTAACAAATGGCTTAAACGCGAGACGGAGAAACGTGCCGAGTCAAAGAACTGTGCATCTGGCCAGAAGTGGACACTGGTGCCAGTGTTGCGCCGCCCCACCGTGCCGGTAACATGCAGCTCCTCCACCTTCTCACCGTTTTCGAAGGCGATCTGGTAGATCTGACCATCACGGCGTACGCTGACCTCTACGCGATGCGACAGGGCGTTGACGACGGAGATCCCCACGCCATGCAGACCGCCGGAGAATTGATAGTTTTTATTGGAAAACTTGCCACCGGCGTGCAACCGGCACAGGATCAGCTCGATGGCCGGCACCCCTTCCTCAGGGTGAATGTCGACCGGCATCCCGCGGCCATCGTCGATCACCTCCAGGGATTGGTCGGGGTGCAAGATCACCTCGACTCGTGTGGCATGGCCTGCCAGAGCCTCATCGATGCTGTTATCAATCACCTCTTGCCCCAAGTGATTGGGACGGGTGGTATCGGTATACATACCCGGGCGGCGGCGCACGGGTTCAAGGCCGCTGAGCACCTCGATGGCGTCGGCGTTATAGCTGGATTGAGTCATCTTATGAGTCGTAAAGTCGATGTTTGTCACTCAGATGGGAAAAGCAGGGGATCCCGCCAATGCGTCCCCTGCTTTACCCACCCATCTCGTGTGGCGAGCGGATACTACTCCGCGCTCAGCCCCAAAAAGTCTATGATCTGTGGGAAAAAACGCTCTATCCCCACGAAGGCGTGATTGCCCCCCTCTTCGAGGGTCTGGCGACAAGAGGTGTAGTAAGCCACGGCCTGACGATAATCCAACACTTCATCGCCACGCTGCTGCAGCAACCAGATCAGATCCGGCGACTCCAGAGGCTCGACCTGCATCACCTTTAAATCAAAGACGTGGCGAGACTCTAGCACATATTGCTGTCCGGTGTAGGGGTTCTCATTCTGCCCCAAATAGTCCAATAACAGCTCAAAGGGGCGTACCGCTGGATTGATCACCACCGCTGGCAGGGTGAAACATTGAGACAGCCAGGTCGCGTAGTAGCCACCGAGCGAGGAGCCCACCAGCCCAAGCGGGCGCCCGGCGCGCTCCATCACCAGATCCTCCAGCAGTTGTGCCGCATCGGCCGGATAGGGCGGCAACTGCGGTACTAACAGGGTGATCTGAGGATGGTGCTCGGCCAACCAACGCTGTAGCGCCGTCGCCTTGGCGGAGCGGGGAGAACTGTTAAAACCATGCAAATACAGGAGAGTAGGCATCATCAATAGCCGTCAGCATCCAAATCCGGCCTAAATTCATTACCGGCCAGGCGGTGTACCGCCGTGGTCACACGCCCATCGGGATACAGATCCAGATAGCGCCAGCCCGGAGAAATGGTATCGATAGTAAAGTTGGTACACAGGGGTTTGAATTGGACGCAAGTCGAAGGGGTCGCCAATAAACGACAGCCGTTCCAGTCCAGATCTAACTCTTGGTGGATATGACCGCATACCAGCGTCTTCACCCGTGGATGACGCCGTAAGATCTCATCCAACGCATGCGCGTTGCGCAGGCTATGTTGATCCAGCCAGGTACAACCGGAGGGCAAGGGGTGATGATGCAACAATATCATCGTATGACGCTGCGGCTCGCTGAGGAGCGCCTGCTCTAACCACTCGAGCTGATAGTCGCTCAACTCACCATGCGGCACACCAACCACCTGGCTGTCCAGCAACACGATCTGCCACTGGTCACCCAGTAGGGCACGCTTACTTGCCTGTACGCCAGCCTGCGCCAACGCATCGACCATCGCCGGTTGAAAATCGTGATTTCCCGGTAACCACAGGCAGGGCTTCTGCAACGTGGCAATCCCCGCGGCGAAGTGGTGATAGGCCGCACTGGAGTGGTCCTGCGCCAAGTCGCCCGTCGCGACGATGAGATCGAAGGGCTGCGCCTCCGCACGAATCGCCGCTAACACGGCCTGATAGCTGCGGTAGGTATTGACGCCGAGCAGGGTTTCTTGCGGCCCCGCAAACAGATGGGTATCGGTAATTTGCAATAGTCTGACCGGCGCCCCACTCGCTACGGCCAGATGAAACAGGCTTTCCAAATAACGTCCTTTATGACTTGAGTCTGTCAGAACCTGCAAAACGGCAGTTACATGGCTAAATCGCAATGAACGGTTTAAAAAGAGCTTAGCTCCCGCCCTACGTCAGCGCTTACGCCCACAGATGCAGAGATCTCGTGCGCAGAAACTCAGTTAATTTGATGCTTTTCATCGCACTGATGCAACTTTTTATTCTGATAATCATAACGTGCTTTACATCGGGAGATCTGCCGTGCCGCACACAATTCCATCACTCACCCAGGATGTGGCCCGCTGAACACCGCTCTACTCGCAGCAGTAGTTGCACGGATCATGCATGGTAGCGGCTAGCGCATGGCCACAGCAATCCCCCGGGAGTCTGAATTTATGCCGCGACCTCGTGCCTCAATCCTGCCAGGCCACACGCAACGCGGCGTGATTAAGCTCAAGCCACTGTAAAGCAATCACCGAGGCGGCATTATCGATCACCCCCTGCTCGACCCAGCGATAGGCCTGTTCCCGGCTCACCACATGTACCCGAATATCCTCATGCTCTTCGGCCAAGCCATGTATACCCGATGCCGTGCTGGCGTCAACCTCCCCCACCACGATCGAGAGACGCTCGCTGGTCCCCCCTGGACTGGCGAGATAACTCAGGACCGGTCGGCAACGCCCCACCGTAATCCCCGCCTCCTCCAGAGCCTCACGGCGCGCCACCTGCTCGACGCTTTCCCCCGGCTCGATCATGCCGGCGACCATCTCCAGCAGCCAAGGCGTCGCGCTACTATCGTAGGCCGGGATGCGGAGCTGTTCGATCAACACCACTTCGTCACGCCGCGGATCATAAGGCAACAATACCGCCGCATGCCCCCGTTCAAAGACCTCACGCACCACCTCCCCACTCATTTCACCATTAAAAAGACGGTGGCGAAAACGGTAGCTATCAAGCGAAAAAAAACCACGGTAGCGAGTTTCCCGTGCAATAATTTCCACATCATCTTTGTTGAAGGTGACGGGGCTGGGTTTGTCGAGACACATAACGTAATATCCTTACTGATTGAAAGTGCATCGGACCTGGACACATCCAGCCGCAGCCAACGATGTCGCCGTCCGTACGCCTAAAAATCGTTGCGATTTAGCAAGAATGGCACATTCGGCCACCAGCCTCAGAGGAGGCTCTCTGGTAAAATTATCAGTCTATGACGTGAGGTCTGTGCCACGCTAACCATTTTTCTGCATAACAAGGAATGCAAATGAAGAAACTGCTCCCTCTTCTTATTGGCCTAAGCCTCAGTGGCTTCAGTGCATTAAGTCAGGCAGAAAACCTGATGCAGGTGTATCAACAGGCTAAAGAAAGCAACCCAGACCTGCGCCAGGCCGCCGCCAATCGTGATGCGGCATTCGAAAAAATTAACGAATCACGCAGCCCGCTGCTGCCGCAACTTGGGCTGGGTGCGGACTATACCTATACCAACGGCTTCCGCGATAGCTCCGGTCTGGACTCCAATAATTACGGCGCAACGCTGGCGTTGACGCAAACCCTCTTCGACATGTCTAAATGGCGCCAACTGTCGATGACGGAAAAACAGGCCGGTATTCAGGATGTCTCCTACCAGTCATCCGAGCAGACACTGATGCTCAACACCGCCACCGCTTACTTCAATGTGCTACGCGCCATCGATCAGCTGACCTATACCGAGGCCAACAAGCAGGCTATCTACAACCAGCTCGATCAGACCACGCAACGCTTCAATGTCGGCCTGGTGGCGATCACCGATGTGCAGAACGCCCGCGCCCAATACGATCAGGTGTTGGCCCAAGAAGTGACTGCGCGCAACAATCTGGATAACTCGCTGGAAGCCCTGCGCCAAATCACCGGCCAATACTATCCGCAGCTCTCCGCTCTGAACATCGACCGTTTCAACACCCAGCGGCCGCAAGACGTCAAGGCGCTGTTGCAAGAGGCGGAAAAACGTAACCTGCAACTGTTAAGCGCACGACTGAGCCAGGATCTGGCCCGCCAGCAGATCAAATATGCGGAAACGGGTTACATGCCGACCCTGAATCTGACCGCCTCTACCGGCGTCAGCAACACCGACTATAACAGCCTGTCTAACGCTCAAAAGGCACAAAACCCGAATGGCAACAGCAGCTATCAGGGGCAGAACACCATCGGCCTCAGCTTCAACCTGCCGTTGTACTCCGGTGGTGCGACCAACTCGCAGGTGAAACAGGCACAGTACAACTTTGTCGCGGCCAGCGAGGCGTTGGATGGCGCGCACCGTAGCGTCGTGCAGAACGTACGCTCCTCCTTCAACAACATCTCCGCGGCTATCAGTGGCGTCGCCGCCTATAAGCAGGCCGTCGTCTCCGCGCAAAGCTCTTTGGACGCGACTCAGGCCGGTTACCAGGTCGGTACGCGCACCATCGTCGATGTGTTAAATGCGACCACCGCGCTGTATAATGCCAAGCAGAATCTGGCTAATGCGCGCTACGACTACCTCATCAGCCAGCTCAACATCAAGTATGCCTTGGGTACCCTCAACCAGAACGATCTGTTGTCGCTGAACGGTGAGCTGAATAAGCCCGTATCGACTGCGGCCGATAACATCGCGCCCTATGATGCAGCTCAGGTCGCCAAGGCCAACGGCCCGATCCCGGGTGGCAGCGTACGTTAAACGCCCACCTCGACCTGCAGTAAAACGGGCGGAGATGATCTCCGCCCGTTTGTTTTTACTCTTTGCACCATCGTGAGCTTACAGTAGATCCTGCTGTGCAATACCCTCAGGCGTATGCATCCGCGCCTCGTAAGCGCGTGCCTTGTCGCGATCGAACTGGTGCTCCCATTTGGCAATCACCAGCACCGCCAAAGCATTACCGACCACGTTGAGCGCCGTGCGCGCCATATCCAGAATCCGATCGACCCCGGCAATAAAGGCCAGTCCTTCCAGCGGAATACCGACGCTGCCCAGCGTCGCTAACAAGACCACAAAGGAGACACCCGGTACACCGGCAATCCCCTTGGAGGTCACCATCAACGTCAATACCAGGATGATCTCATGACCCAGAGAGAGCTGAATACCGTAGAGCTGGGCGATAAAGATGGCGGCAATACTCTGATACAGCGTCGAACCATCCAAATTAAAGGAGTAACCGGTCGGTACGACGAAGCTGGTGATCGACTTCGGCGCCCCGTAGGCCTCCATCTTCTCCATGATGCGCGGCAGCACGGTCTCCGAACTCGCGGTAGAGTAAGCGAGGATCAGCTCATCCTTGAGGATGGTGATCAGAGTCCAAATACGCAGCCGACACAGGCGCGCTACCGCACCGAGCACCACCAGACCGAAGAAGAGGATCGCGCCGTACACCAGAACGACCAACTTCGCTAACGGTAACAAAGAGGCAAAGCCAAAGTTAGCTACCGTCACCGAGATCAACCCAAATACCCCGATCGGTGCATACCGCATGATCATATGGGTAACCTTAAACATACTTTCGGAAATAGCACGAAAGACACGCAGCAAAGGTTCCTTATGATCGCTCGGCAGCGAGGAGAGCCCCAGACCAAACAAGACCGAGAAGAAGATGATCGGCAGGATCTCTCCCTTGGCCAATGCCGCAAACAGGTTCGCGGGGATGAGAGCCAACAGTGTGCCGACCAGGCTATGTGCCCCGCTTTGCACCTGCTCGGTGGTTCGCTCATATTGGGAAATATCAACCGTCGCCAATTGGCTCATATCGACACCATGACCGGGTTGGAATAGGTTGGCTAAGGTGATACCGACGATGATGGCGATGGTGGTGATCACTTCAAAGTAGACGATAGTCTTTAACCCGATGCGGCCCAGCTTCTTCGCGTCCCCTACACCGGCGATACCGACGATCAGCGTCGAGATCACGATGGGCAGGACAATCATCTTAATCAGGCGGATAAAGATATCTCCCGCGGGGCTGAGCAGATTACTCACCAACCACTGGCGTGACTCCCCTTGATCATGCAAGACGGCCCCAACAATAATCCCTAAAATCAATGCAATAACGATTTGCCATGCCAGGGTCAATCTCAATCGTTTCATTATTCAACAACCTCATTATTATCGGACGCTGCGCGACCTTTTTATGTTTCTCGCTTCCTGGCTCACTGCATTCGCCGCAGCCTGTCCCGCTGCGCACGGCATTACTGACGACAAGGTATAAGCATAATTTATGCCATCACTCCCGACACAACTCCGCTGCCACAGGGAAGCGCCGTCGCTATCGATGCCCGCTTAATAATTACATGGTGAATAAATTCATTTGGTATATTTATTGACCAACGGGGTCACGGCGTAACCGTCGATGTCCATCTTCACCGGATACGCGATCAGCGAGCGCACTGTTTTGACGCCCCAAATTGGTGCAATGCACCACATTTCAGCCAGTATCATCACGACCCGGCCCGCGATTCTCCCTCGCTTTATTGCGTGATCATGCGCGCAAAATATACACAAATCCCTAACCACGTCTAAAATTAACTCTATATTGACATCTTATTAACATTATTTCGGAGACGTAGTATGAGCCTCATCCATACCTACCCTGTGCCACGAGACATCGCCCAGCATGCCTTCATCAGTGAAGAGATGTATCGCGAGATGTATCGGGCCTCGGTCGATAATCCCGATGCATTCTGGCGTGAGCAGGGGCAAATCATCAGTTGGATCACGCCCTATACTCGAGTCAAAAACAGCAGCTTCGATCCCGGGCATATCAACATCCGCTGGTTTGAAGATGGGACGCTAAATCTGGCGGCCAACTGCTTGGATCGTCACTTGGCGGAGCGGGGCGATCAGACCGCCATCATCTGGGAGGGGGATGACCCACAGGAAAGTCGCTATGTCACGTATCGCCAGTTACACCAGGAAGTGTGTCGTTTCGCCAACGTACTCAAGTCACTCCAGGTGGCAAAGGGCGATGTCGTCGCGATCTATATGCCGATGGTGGTCGAAGCGGCTGTCGCGATGCTGGCCTGTGCGCGTATCGGTGCGATCCATTCGGTGATCTTCGGCGGTTTCTCGCCGGAGGCTGTCGCCGGGCGCATCATCGACTCTGGCGCCAAATTGGTGATCACCGCGGATGAAGGTGTGCGGGCGGGGCGCAGCATTCCCCTCAAACGTAATGTCGACGAGGCATTGCTACACCCTCAAGTCACCAGCGTACAACATGTCGTGGTATTCCGCCGTACCGGGACCCCCGGAGAGTGGCATGCCGGCCGTGATCACTGGTGGCATGAACTGATGGCACAAGCCGATGCGCATTGCCCGGTAGCCGTCATGAAGGCCGAGGATCCGCTGTTCATCCTGTATACCTCCGGATCAACGGGGAAGCCTAAAGGGGTACTACATACCACCGGGGGATACCTGGTCTATGCCGCGACCACCTTTAAATATGTCTTCGATTATCATCCCGGCGATATTTACTGGTGCACCGCCGACGTCGGTTGGGTCACTGGACACAGCTACCTGCTGTATGGCCCACTCGCCAATGGTGCCATCACCCTGATGTTCGAAGGTGTGCCCAACTATCCGGGCATCAACCGACTCAGTCAGATCGTGGATAAGCATCAGGTCAATATTTTGTATACCGCGCCGACCGCCATCCGTGCATTAATGGCGGAAGGCACGCGCGCCGTCGCCGGTACCCAGCGCAGCTCGCTACGTATCCTCGGCTCAGTGGGTGAACCGATCAACCCAGAGGCTTGGGAGTGGTACTACCATACCATCGGCAATAGCCATTGCCCGATCATGGATACCTGGTGGCAGACCGAAACTGGCGGATTTATGATTACTCCCCTACCGGGTGCCACCCTACTCAAGGCGGGATCCGCGACCTTACCCTTCTTTGGCGTGCAACCGGCACTGGTCGATAACAGTGGAGAGGTTCTCCAGGGAGCCTGCGAAGGCAATCTGGTGATCCTGGACTCTTGGCCAGGGCAGGCACGCACACTGTTCGGGGCCCACGAACGTTTCGAGCAAACCTATTTTTCCACCTTTAAGGGCATGTACTTCAGTGGCGATGGCGCTCGCCGCGATGAGGATGGCTATTACTGGATCACTGGGCGTGTCGACGATGTGCTCAACGTCTCCGGCCACCGGCTGGGCACCGCCGAGATCGAATCAGCCTTAGTCGCACATCCCAAAATCGCCGAGGCGGCCGTGGTAGGCATTCCACATAACATCAAAGGGCAGGCGATCTATGCCTATATCACGCTTAACGCCGGGGAGGAGCCCACGCCGGCACTGTATAGCGAGGTTCGCGACTGGGTGCGTAAAGAGATCGGCCCGATCGCCACACCCGATATCCTACATTGGACCGATGCGCTGCCGAAGACCCGCTCCGGGAAGATCATGCGCCGCATCTTACGGAAAATCGCCAGCGGCGATGTCAGCAACTTAGGGGATACCTCTACCCTGGCCGATCCCAGCGTCGTCGAGCGCTTACTGGAAGAGAAGCACACCATGCAGCCTCGCTAACGCTACACCTGATTGTGGACGATATACCCTACCGCTAGGGCGGCGCACGCCGCCTGTGACACCGTATAAGGAGTCGATATGCTCAATAATCCACTGGCCAATCCCGCTCCCCTTGGGCTGATGGGCTTCGGTATGACAACGGTACTATTAAATATGCACAACGCGGGGCTATTCCCGTTGAATGCGATGATCCTGGCGATGGGGATTTTCTTCGGTGGGCTGGCGCAGATCTTGGCTGGACTGCTGGAGTATCGTCAAGGCAACACCTTTGGTCTCACCGCCTTTACGTCTTACGGTGCTTTTTGGCTGACCCTGGTTGCCCTACTACTCTTGCCCAAGATGGGACTGGCCGAGGCCGTAACAGCACCATCGTTAGCCGCTTATCTTGGGCTCTGGGGAATTTTTACTCTATTCATGTTTTTCGGCACGCTACGCGCAAACCGAGCACTACAGTTTGTTTTCGCCAGCCTGACGCTACTATTTTTCCTGCTGGCTTACGGCAATCTGACCGCTAATGCCAGCGTGTTAAGGTTGGCCGGTATTGAAGGGATCATCTGTGGCGCCAGTGCAATCTATCTGGCAATGGCGGAGGTGATCAACGGCCAATTGCAGCGCACCGTCTTACCCATCGGCGAACCACATCGATAACCTACTGAGGCTTAGAGCCTATCAATAGAAAAAGAAAAAGCCCCACGCATCAGCGTGGGGCTTTTCCTCTATTTGATGCCTGGCAGTTCCCTACTCTCGCATG
>NZ_JBIUCY010000028.1:0-22739 GCF_044540725.1 Edwardsiella sp. A.80236 | reverse complement strand
GGCTACCGTCCGCAGTTCTACTTCCGTACTACTGACGTGACTGGTACCATCGAACTGCCGGAAGGCGTAGAGATGGTAATGCCGGGCGACAACATCAAGATGGTTGTTACCCTGATCCACCCGATCGCCATGGACGATGGTCTGCGCTTCGCAATCCGCGAAGGCGGCCGTACCGTTGGCGCGGGCGTTGTTGCTAAAGTTATCGAATAAGATTTGACGCAGCACGCGATAAAAGGGCATCATTTGATGCCCTTTTTCTACGCAGTTTGACAAGAACCTATCTCATCAGTGGTTTTTTCCCGCATAATTACTGGTGAGATGGGCTCTGGCGATACGGCGTATGGTGCCGAATCGCGGCGTGCCGCACCAACACGCGAGCAACGTCGCTTTTTGCAGATATAAATGTGCTATCCACATTGGTATCTCGTAAGATTCTCATTCGGTTTGGTTTGCCTCGCGATGCGGGGCAAAGTTGTTTTTCTGGAATCTAGTGACAGGTTGGTTTATGAGTGCGAATACCGATGCTCAAGGGAGCGGGCGTGGCCTGGAAGTCATGAAGTGGCTGGTTGTCGCCGTTCTGCTGATCGTAGCCATCGTCGGTAACTATATTTACCGTGATGTGAGTCTGCCACTGCGTGCTCTGGCCGTTGTGGTTATCATCGCTGCCGCCGGCGGCATCGCCTTGATGACGACGCAGGGTAAAGCGACCGTGGCGTTTGCTCGCGAAGCGCGTACCGAAATGCGTAAAGTGATTTGGCCGACACGTCAGGAAGCGCTGCATACGACTCTGATCGTCGCCGCAGTGACCGCCGTTATGGCACTGATTCTGTGGGGACTGGATGGTATTCTGGTCCGTCTGGTTTCCTTTATTACTGGCCTGAGGTTCTAAAATGTCTGAAGCACCGAAGAAGCGTTGGTACGTCGTTCAGGCGTTTTCCGGTTTTGAGGGTCGCGTAGCCCAGTCGCTGCGCGAGCATATCAAACTGCACAATATGGAAGAGCTGTTTGGTGAAGTCATGGTGCCGACCGAGGAAGTGGTCGAAATCCGTGGTGGCCAGCGTCGCAAGAGCGAGCGTAAGTTCTTCCCGGGTTATGTCCTGGTGCAGATGGTGATGAACGACGCTAGCTGGCATCTGGTGCGTAGTGTGCCGCGTGTGATGGGCTTTATCGGCGGGACTTCTGACCGTCCTGCACCGATCAGCGACAAAGAAGTGGATGCGATCATGAACCGCCTGCAGCAGGTGGGTGATAAGCCGCGTCCGAAGACCCTGTTCGAGCCGGGCGAGATGGTCCGCGTCAACGAAGGGCCGTTTGCCGACTTCAACGGTGTGGTGGAAGAGGTGGATTACGAGAAGAGCCGCCTGAAGGTGTCTGTCTCCATCTTTGGTCGCGCTACGCCGGTCGAACTGGACTTCAGCCAGGTCGAGAAGGCGTAATAAACGTCGTCACGCAGTAAAAGTGCATTGCCATAGGCGCGAAATTGAACTACAATTTCGCGCCTTTTGTATTTATGGGCTGCTGCATTTGGCGGCACATAAAGCGTTTTACCATCACGGGGAGCCTCTCCGAGGCGATATGACCCAATTGAGGAAATTTTAAATGGCCAAGAAAGTCCAAGCCTACGTGAAGCTGCAGGTCGCAGCTGGTATGGCTAACCCGAGCCCGCCAGTCGGTCCGGCTCTGGGTCAGCAGGGTGTTAACATCATGGAATTCTGTAAGGCGTTCAATGCTAAGACTGACAGCATTGAAAAAGGTCTGCCGATTCCGGTTGTTATTACCGTTTACTCTGACCGTTCTTTCACTTTCGTCACCAAGACCCCGCCGGCTGCTGTTCTGCTGAAGAAAGCGGCAGGCATCAAGTCTGGTTCTGGCAAGCCGAACAAAGACAAGGTCGGTAAAGTGACCCGTGCTCAGGTACGTGAAATCGCAGAAACTAAAGCTGCGGACATGACTGGTGCTGACGTTGAAGCGATGTCTCGCTCAATCGAAGGTACTGCTCGTTCCATGGGCCTGGTAGTGGAGGACTAAGAAATGGCTAAGCTGACCAAGCGCATGCGCGTGATCCGTGAAAAAGTTGATGTAACTAAACAGTATGACATCAACGAAGCCATTGCTCTGTTGCAAGAGCTGGCCACTGCTAAATTCGTTGAAAGCGTAGACGTTGCCGTTAACCTCGGCATCGATGCGCGTAAATCTGACCAGAACGTACGTGGTGCTACCGTCCTGCCGCACGGCACCGGCCGCACTGTACGCGTTGCCGTCTTTACCCAGGGTCCGAACGCTGAAGCGGCTAAAGCTGCCGGCGCTGACCTGGTAGGTATGGAAGATCTGGCTGACCAGATCAAGAAAGGCGAAATGAACTTCGACGTTGTTATTGCTTCTCCGGATGCAATGCGCGTTGTTGGTCAACTGGGCCAGATCCTGGGGCCGCGTGGCCTGATGCCGAACCCGAAAGTGGGTACCGTTACGCCGAACGTAGCTGAAGCGGTTAAAAACGCTAAAGCTGGCCAGGTTCGCTATCGTAACGACAAGAACGGCATCGTTCACAGCACCATCGGTAAGGCTAACTTCTCTGCTGAGCAGCTGAAGGAAAACCTGGAAGCACTGATGGTTGCCCTGAAGAAGGCTAAGCCGGCAACTGCTAAAGGCGTCTACATCAAGAAAGTTTGCCTGTCCACCACCATGGGCGCAGGCGTAGCTGTTGATCAGGCGACTCTGAGCGCAGTGGCTAACTAATCCTGCGGGATTAGGATTTGCCTTTTCGCTTTACGCGGGCGTCGGTTTTGTCTAAAATCTAACGCCCGCACATTCTATGAATGTAAAGCGAACGAATTTTCGGTTGGAGTCTGGCCTATTTCCAGACCTCCGTCCAAGACCGCAGGTGTTTCGTTAGAGACTTAATCTTCCTGCGTAGACGGTGACAGAGCCCGAAGAAATCTTTTTTAGATGTCTGGATTCTGCTCACCGTGTTTCTATGCTCGTGCATGGTTTCGGCCATAAGCGAGTGAAGTGAGTTCCGGAGTCATTCTCCGGCAAAAATCCAGGAGCACAAGCTAATGGCATTAAATCTTCAAGACAAACAAGCGATTGTTGCTGAAGTCACCGAAGTAGCCAAAGGCGCGCTGTCTGCTGTCGTTGCGGATTCCCGTGGCGTAACCGTAGACAAAATGACCGAACTGCGTAAAGCAGGTCGTGAAGCTGGCGTTTACATGCGTGTTGTTCGCAACACCCTGATGCGCCGCGTCGTTGAAGGTTCTCAGTTCGAGTGCCTGAAAGACACGTTTGTTGGTCCGACCCTGATTGCATTCTCTATGGAACACCCGGGCGCTGCCGCTCGTCTGTTCAAGGCTTTTGCCAAAGACAATGCAAAATTTGAGGTCAAAGCTGCAGCCTTTGAAGGTGAGCTGATCCCGGCGGCCCAGATCGACCGTCTGGCAACTCTGCCGACTTACGAAGAAGCAATCGCACGCCTGATGGCGACCATGAAAGAAGCCGCTGCCGGCAAATTGGTCCGTACTCTGGCTGCTCTGCGCGATCAGAAAGAAGCTGCTTAATCGCTGCTTTGCTACTGTCGCACTTGCTAACGTATAAACTATTTCTGATTTTTAGGAACAATTGTCATGTCTATCACTAAAGAGCAAATTCTGGACGCAGTTGCAGAAATGTCCGTAATGGACGTTGTTGAACTGATCTCCATGATGGAAGAGAAATTCGGTGTTTCTGCTGCTGCTGCTGTAGCTGTTGCCGCTGGCGGCGCTGCTGAAGCTGTTGAAGAAAAAACTGAATTCGACGTAGTCCTGACCGCTGCTGGCGGCAACAAAGTTGCTGTCATCAAAGCTGTCCGTGGCGCAACCGGTCTGGGCCTGAAAGAAGCCAAAGACCTGGTAGAATCTGCTCCGGCAGTTCTGAAAGAAGCCATCAGCAAAGACGACGCTGAAGCTCTGAAGAAAGCTCTGGAAGAAGCTGGCGCTTCTGTTGAAGTTAAATAAGTTTAACTTCTTGGAGTACAGTCTGTGCTAACAGGCTGATGGCTGGTGACTTTTTGGTCACCAGCCTTTTTGCGCTGTAAAGGATGCCTGTGAGGTTTCACACTGTTTAGTCACAGGTTATCCCCAATACTTGTTTCTATCGACGCCTTAATATACTGCGTCAGGGCCGTGAGTTACGGCGCTGTGTAAAGCGCAATGAAATGGTTTAAGAGTGATAGAAACAAGTATTGCGAAGGGGGATTCACCCTTTCGGTCACAAAATGGTGTTGCGTGAACTGTCCTATCAGGACGGACAAAATGGGTCGACTATTCAGCGAGCTGAGGAACCCTATGGTTTACTCCTATACCGAGAAAAAACGAATTCGTAAGGACTTTGGTAAGCGTCCCCAAGTGTTGGACGTTCCCTATCTCCTTTCTATCCAGCTTGACTCGTTCCAGAAGTTTATCGAGCAAGATCCGGAAGGTCAGTATGGTCTGGAAGCGGCTTTTCGCTCCGTATTCCCGATCCAGAGCTACAGCGGCAACTCCGAGTTGCAGTATGTTAGCTATCGCTTGGGTGAGCCGGTATTTGACGTTAAAGAGTGTCAGATCCGTGGCGTAACCTACTCTGCTCCGCTGCGCGTAAAACTGCGCCTGGTGATCTACGAGCGCGAAGCGCCGGAAGGCACCGTTAAGGACATCAAAGAACAAGAAGTTTACATGGGTGAAATCCCGCTGATGACCGAAAACGGCACCTTCGTCATCAACGGCACCGAGCGTGTTATCGTCTCCCAGCTGCACCGCAGCCCGGGCGTATTCTTCGACAGCGACAAGGGTAAAACCCACTCTTCTGGTAAGGTGCTGTATAACGCACGCATTATCCCTTACCGTGGTTCCTGGCTGGACTTCGAGTTCGACCCGAAAGACAACCTGTTTGTCCGTATTGACCGCCGCCGTAAGCTGCCGGCTACCATCATCCTGCGCGCATTGGATTTCACCACCGAGCAGATCCTGGATCTGTTCTTCGACAAGGTGATCTTTGAGATCCGCGACAACAAGTTGCAGATGGAGCTGGTACCGGAGCGTCTGCGTGGTGAAACCGCCTCCTTCGATATCGAGGCTAACGGTAAGGTCTATGTCGAGAAAGGCCGTCGTATCACCGCGCGTCACATCCGTCAGCTGGAAAAAGATGATGTTAAGCTGATCGAAGTCCCGGTTGAGTACATCGTCGGCAAAGTGGCGGCTAAAGATTACATCGACGAGAGCACCGGCGAGCTGATCTGCGCCGCCAACATGGAGCTGTCGTTGGATCTGCTGGCCAAGCTGAGCCAGTCGGGTTACAAGCGCATCGAAACGCTGTTCACCAACGATCTGGATCATGGCCCGTACATGTCCGAGACGCTGCGTGTCGATCCGACCAACGATCGTCTGAGCGCGCTGGTAGAAATCTACCGCATGATGCGCCCGGGTGAGCCGCCGACACGCGAAGCCGCCGAGAATCTGTTCGAGAACCTGTTCTTCTCCGAGGATCGCTACGATCTCTCTGCGGTTGGCCGCATGAAGTTCAACCGTTCTCTGATGCGCGATGAGATCGAAGGTTCCGGTATCCTGAGCAAAGAAGACATCATCGAGGTGATGAAGAAGCTCATCGATATCCGTAACGGTAAAGGCGAAGTCGACGATATCGACCACTTGGGCAACCGTCGTATCCGCTCTGTGGGCGAGATGGCGGAAAACCAATTCCGTGTGGGTCTGGTACGTGTTGAGCGTGCGGTGAAAGAGCGTCTGTCCCTGGGCGATCTGGATATGCTGATGCCGCAGGACATGATCAACGCCAAGCCGATCTCTGCCGCCGTGAAAGAGTTCTTCGGTTCCAGCCAGCTGTCCCAGTTTATGGACCAGAATAACCCGCTGTCCGAGATCACTCACAAGCGTCGTATCTCCGCGTTGGGCCCAGGCGGTCTGACCCGTGAGCGTGCCGGCTTTGAAGTGCGAGACGTACACCCGACCCACTACGGTCGCGTATGTCCTATCGAAACGCCGGAAGGTCCGAACATCGGTCTGATCAACTCCCTGTCTGTGTACGCACAGACCAACGAGTATGGTTTCCTGGAAACTCCGTATCGCCGCGTGCGTGACGGTATCGTGACCGACGAGATCCATTACCTGTCTGCCATCGAAGAAGGCAACTTCGTTATCGCCCAGGCGAACTCCAACCTGGATGATGAAGGCCGCTTCGTTGAAGATCTGGTAACGTGCCGCAGCAAGGGCGAATCCAGCTTGTTCAGCCGTGACCAGGTTGACTACATGGACGTTTCCACCCAGCAGGTGGTTTCCGTCGGTGCGTCCCTGATCCCGTTCTTGGAACACGATGACGCCAACCGTGCTTTGATGGGTGCGAACATGCAACGTCAGGCCGTACCGACCCTGCGCGCCGATAAGCCGCTGGTTGGTACCGGTATGGAGCGTGCGGTTGCCGTCGACTCCGGTGTAACCTCCGTCGCCAAGCGCGGTGGTATGGTGCAGTACGTGGATGCGTCCCGTATCGTCATCAAGGTTAACGAAGATGAGATGTTCCCGGGCGAAGCCGGCATCGACATCTACAACCTGACCAAGTACACCCGCTCCAACCAGAACACCTGCATCAGCCAGATGCCGTGTGTCTCACTGGGTGAGCCTATTGAGCGTGGCGATGTGCTGGCCGACGGTCCGTCCACCGATCTGGGCGAACTGGCACTGGGTCAGAACATGCGCGTGGCGTTCATGCCGTGGAACGGTTACAACTTCGAAGACTCCATCTTAGTCTCCGAGCGCGTGGTACAGGAAGATCGCTTCACCTCTATTCATATCCAGGAACTGGCCTGTGTGTCTCGTGACACCAAGCTGGGGCCGGAAGAGATCACTGCCGACATCCCGAACGTCGGTGAGGCCGCACTTTCCAAGCTCGACGAATCCGGCATCGTCTATATCGGCGCCGAAGTGAAGGGTGGCGACATCCTGGTCGGTAAGGTAACGCCGAAAGGTGAAACCCAGCTGACGCCGGAAGAGAAGCTGCTGCGCGCCATCTTCGGTGAGAAGGCGTCTGACGTGAAAGACTCTTCTCTGCGTGTGCCGAACAGCGTTTCCGGTACCGTTATCGACGTACAGGTCTTTACCCGCGATGGCGTGGAAAAAGACAAGCGTGCGCTGGAAATCGAAGAGATGCAGCTCAAGCAGGCCAAGAAAGACCTGACCGAAGAGTTGCAGATCCTGGAAGCCGGTCTGTTTGCCCGTATCCACGACGTGCTGGTTGCCGGTGGCGTGGAAGCGGAAAAACTGGAAAAACTGCCGCGTGACCGTTGGCTGGAGCTGGGCCTGGCGGATGAAGCCAAGCAGAACCAGCTGGAGCAGCTGGCCGAGCAGTACGATGAGCTGAAGGCTGAGTTCGAGAAGAAACTGGAAGCCAAGCGTCGTAAGATCACCCAGGGCGACGATCTGGCACCGGGCGTGCTGAAGATCGTTAAGGTGTACCTGGCGGTGAAACGTCAGATCCAGCCGGGCGATAAGATGGCAGGTCGTCACGGTAACAAGGGTGTTATCTCTAAGATCAACCCGATCGAAGATATGCCTTACGATGAGAACGGCACGCCGGTCGATATCGTACTGAACCCGCTGGGCGTACCGTCACGTATGAACATCGGTCAGATCCTGGAAACCCACCTGGGTATGGCGGCGAAAGGCATCGGCGACAAGATCAACGCCATGCTCAAGCAGCAGCAGGAAGTAGCCAAACTGCGTGAGTTCATCCAGAGAGCCTACGATCTGGGTGACAACACCCGTCAGCAGGTGGATCTGAACACCTTTAGCGATGACGAAGTTCTGCGTCTGGCGGAAAACCTGAAGAAGGGTCTGCCGGTTGCAACGCCAGTGTTCGACGGTGCTAAAGAGCGCGAAATCAAGGGCCTGCTGGAGCTGGGTGGTATCCCGACCTCCGGTCAGATCACCCTGTATGATGGTCGCACCGGTGAGCGTTTCGAGCGTCAGGTAACCGTGGGTTACATGTACATGCTGAAACTGAACCACTTGGTCGACGACAAGATGCATGCGCGTTCCACCGGCTCCTACAGCCTGGTTACCCAGCAGCCGCTGGGTGGTAAGGCGCAGTTCGGTGGTCAGCGCTTCGGGGAGATGGAAGTGTGGGCGCTGGAAGCTTACGGCGCCGCCTACACCCTGCAGGAAATGCTCACCGTTAAGTCTGATGACGTGAACGGCCGAACCAAGATGTATAAGAACATCGTGGATGGCAGCCATCAGATGGAACCGGGCATGCCGGAATCCTTCAACGTACTGTTGAAAGAAATCCGCTCGCTGGGCATCAACATCGAGCTGGAAGACGAGTAAGCACTCGAATCCGTACCGATCACAGGGCGCCCGTTACGGCGGGCGCCTTAAGAGTTCTCACTCCGACGGGAGCTAATCCGTGAAAGACTTACTGAAGTTTCTGAAAGCGCAAACTAAGACCGAAGAGTTTGACGCGATCAAAATTGCGCTGGCTTCGCCAGACATGATCCGTTCCTGGTCTTTCGGCGAAGTTAAGAAGCCGGAAACCATCAACTACCGTACGTTCAAGCCAGAACGTGACGGTCTTTTCTGCGCCCGTATTTTTGGGCCGGTGAAAGATTACGAGTGCCTGTGCGGTAAGTACAAGCGCTTGAAACACCGTGGCGTCATCTGTGAAAAATGTGGCGTTGAAGTGACCCAGACCAAGGTGCGCCGTGAGCGCATGGGTCACATCGAACTGGCCTCACCGACCGCGCACATCTGGTTCCTGAAGTCCCTGCCGTCCCGTATCGGTCTGTTGCTGGACATGCCGCTGCGTGACATCGAACGCGTACTGTACTTCGAATCTTATGTCGTCGTCGAAGGCGGGATGACCAACCTGGAGCGTCGTCAGATCCTGACCGAAGAGCAGTATCTGGATGCACTGGAAGAGTTCGGTGACGAATTCGACGCCAAGATGGGCGCCGAGGCGATCCAGGCCCTGCTGAAAGGGATGGATCTGGAAGCCGAGTGCGAGCAGCTGCGTGAAGAGCTGGGTGAGACCAACTCCGAGACCAAGCGTAAGAAGCTGACCAAGCGCATCAAGCTGCTGGAAGCGTTCATTCTGTCTGGCAACAAGCCGGAGTGGATGATCCTGACCGTGCTGCCGGTATTGCCGCCGGATCTGCGTCCGCTGGTCCCGCTGGATGGCGGTCGTTTCGCGACCTCCGATCTGAACGATCTGTATCGTCGCGTGATCAACCGTAACAACCGTCTGAAGCGCCTGCTGGATCTGGCTGCGCCGGATATCATCGTACGCAACGAAAAGCGTATGTTGCAGGAAGCGGTCGATGCGCTGTTAGATAACGGCCGTCGCGGTCGCGCCATCACCGGCTCTAACAAGCGTCCGCTGAAGTCTCTGGCCGACATGATCAAAGGTAAGCAGGGTCGTTTCCGTCAGAACCTGCTGGGTAAACGTGTCGACTACTCTGGTCGTTCCGTTATCACCGTCGGTCCGTACCTGCGTCTGCATCAGTGCGGCCTGCCGAAGAAGATGGCATTGGAACTGTTCAAGCCGTTCATCTATGGCAAGCTGGAACTGCGCGGCCTGGCCACCACCATCAAGGCGGCCAAGAAGATGGTCGAGCGCGAAGAGGCGGTGGTATGGGATATCCTCGATGAGGTGATCCGCGAGCACCCGGTCATGCTGAACCGTGCGCCGACCCTGCACCGTCTGGGTATCCAGGCGTTCGAACCGCTGCTGATCGAAGGTAAAGCCATCCAGCTGCACCCGCTGGTGTGTGCGGCCTACAACGCCGACTTCGACGGTGACCAGATGGCAGTACATGTACCGTTGACGCTGGAAGCCCAGTTGGAAGCGCGTGCGTTGATGATGTCTACCAACAACATCCTCTCCCCGGCGAACGGCGATCCGATCATCGTTCCGTCTCAGGACGTGGTGTTGGGTCTGTACTACATGACTCGCGACTGTGTGAACGCCAAAGGCGAAGGCATGGTGCTGAGCGGCCCGAAAGAGGCCGAACGTATCTATCGCGCCGGGCTGGCCTCGCTGCATGCTCGCGTTAAAGTGCGTATCACCCAGTACAGCAAGAATACTGATGGCGAGATGGTGCCGGAAACCGGCCTGATCGACACCACCGTTGGCCGCGCCATCCTGTGGATGATCGTGCCGAAGGGGCTGCCGTTTACCATCGTCAACCAGCCGCTGGGCAAGAAAGCCATCTCTAAGATGCTGAACGCCTGCTACCGTGCGCTGGGTTTGAAGCCGACCGTTATCTTCGCCGACCAGATCATGTACACCGGTTTCGCCTATGCGGCGCGCTCTGGTGCCTCCGTCGGTATCGACGACATGGTGATCCCGGCGAAGAAAGCCGAAATCATCGCCGAAGCCGAAGCCGAAGTGGCCGAGATCCAGGAGCAGTTCCAGTCTGGTCTGGTTACCGCTGGCGAACGTTACAACAAGGTCATCGATATCTGGGCCGCCGCTAACGAGCGTGTGGCGAAGGCGATGATGGAAAACCTGTCTACCGAAACCGTTATCAACCGTAACGGCGAGGAAGAGCGTCAGGTCTCCTTCAACAGCATCTTTATGATGGCCGACTCCGGTGCGCGTGGTTCCGCCGCTCAGATCCGTCAGTTGGCCGGTATGCGTGGCCTGATGGCGAAGCCGGACGGCTCCATCATCGAAACGCCGATCACCGCGAACTTCCGTGAAGGTCTGAACGTACTCCAGTACTTCATCTCTACTCACGGTGCGCGTAAAGGTCTGGCGGATACCGCACTGAAGACCGCGAACTCCGGTTACCTGACTCGTCGTCTGGTCGACGTGGCGCAGGATCTGGTGGTCATCGAAGACGACTGTGGTACCCACAACGGTATCGTCATGACCCCGGTTATCGAGGGTGGCGACGTGAAAGAGCCGCTGCGTGACCGCGTTCTGGGTCGTGTGACGGCGGAAGAAGTCTTGAAGCCGGGTACGGCGGACATCCTGGTGCCGCGTAACACCCTGCTGAACGAAAAATGGTGTGACCTGCTGGAAGAGCACTCTGTCGACAGCGTGAAAGTGCGTTCTGTCGTGAGCTGTGAAACTGACTTCGGCGTGTGTGCTCACTGCTACGGTCGTGACTTGGCCCGTGGCCACCTGGTGAACAAGGGCGAAGCCATCGGTGTTATCGCGGCACAGTCCATCGGTGAACCGGGTACCCAGCTGACCATGCGTACCTTCCACATCGGTGGTGCGGCATCGCGTGCGGCGGCTGAATCTAGCATTCAGGTGAAGAACAAGGGTAGCCTGAAGCTGACCAACGCCAAGTTCGTCGTGAACTCCGACGGTAAGCTGGTGATTACCTCACGTAACACCGAGTTGAAACTGATCGATGAGTTCGGTCGTACCAAGGAAAGCTATAAGGTGCCTTACGGTGCCACGCTGGCCAAGGGCGACGGCGCTGAGGTGAACGGCGGTGAGACCGTTGCTAACTGGGATCCGCATACCATGCCGGTTATCTCTGAAGTTAGCGGTTACATGCGCTTTGCCGACATGATCGACGGCCAGACGGTAACCCGTCAGACCGACGAACTGACCGGTCTCTCCTCTCAGGTGGTTCTGGATTCTGCAGAGCGTACCGGTAGCGGTAAAGATCTGCGTCCTGCGCTGCGTCTCGTCGATGCCAACGGTGACGACGTACTGCTGCCGGGTACCGATATGCCGGCTCAGTACTTCCTGCCGGGTAAGGCCATCGTGCAGCTGGAAGATGGCATCGCCATCAGTGCCGGTGACACCCTGGCGCGTATTCCGCAGGAATCCGGCGGTACCAAGGATATTACCGGTGGTCTGCCGCGCGTTGCCGACCTGTTCGAAGCCCGCCGTCCGAAAGAGCCGGCAATCCTGGCCGAGATCAGCGGTGTGGTTTCCTTCGGTAAAGAGACCAAGGGCAAACGTCGCCTGGTGATCACGCCGTTGGATGGCAGCGATGCTTACGAAGAGATGATTCCGAAGTGGCGTCAGCTCAACGTGTTCGAAGGCGAACGCGTAGAACGTGGCGACGTGATCTCCGATGGTCCAGAGTCTCCGCATGACATTCTGCGTCTGCGTGGCGTGAACGCGGTAACGCGCTACATCGTTAACGAAGTCCAGGACGTATACCGTCTGCAGGGCGTTAAGATTAACGATAAGCACATCGAAGTTATCGTGCGTCAGATGCTGCGTAAGGCGACTATCGCCTCTGCCGGTAGCTCCGACTTCCTGGAAGGCGAGCAGGTGGAAGTGTCCCGCGTCAAGATCGCTAATCGTCAGCTGGAATCTGAAGGTAAGATTGCCGCGACCTATATGCGCGATCTGCTGGGTATCACCAAGGCATCTCTGGCGACCGAGTCCTTCATCTCCGCGGCCTCCTTCCAGGAGACCACCCGCGTGTTGACGGAAGCGGCCGTTGCCGGTAAGCGTGACGAACTGCGTGGCTTGAAAGAGAACGTCATCGTGGGCCGTCTGATCCCGGCGGGTACCGGCTATGCCTACCACCAGGATCGCATGCGCCGTCGTGCGGCCGACTCCTCCGCCGCTCCGCAGGTGAGTGCGGAAGAGGCCAGCGCCAACTTGGCAGAACTGCTGAACGCGGGTCTGCTAGGTGGCAATGACGAATAAGTCATTCGCTTGACCGTATGAAAAAACCGCTCTTTGGAGCGGTTTTTTTTCGTCTGGCGTGCGGCGCATCGGGTGAGCGGTTGCTTCATCACTCTGGACGCCGCGGTTTAGCGCCGTTTAGCGGCGTGGGGTGGCGTCATCGGCCAGATACAGTTCGCCGCCATAGGCACGGAACTGATCGGCCATCTGCGCCATACCCGCTTCCGGTTCTGCCTCCGTCTGCGTCTGGCGCGCGGCATGTTCACGCACCTCCTGCGAGATCTTCATCGAACAGAACTTCGGCCCGCACATCGAACAGAAGTGGGCGAGCTTGCCGGAGGCCTGTGGCAGCGTGGCGTCGTGATAGGCGCGTGCGGTGATGGGGTCGAGCGCCAGATTGAATTGATCCTCCCAGCGGAACTCGAAGCGCGCCTGCGACATGGCGTTGTCGCGGATCTGGGCGCCAGGGTGCCCCTTGGCCAGATCGGCAGCATGGGCGGCGATCTTATAGGTGATCAATCCCTGCTTCACATCCTCTTTGTCCGGCAAGCCGAGATGTTCTTTGGGCGTGACGTAACACAGCATGGCGCAGCCAAACCAGCCGATCAGTGCCGCACCAATGCCGGAGGTGAAGTGGTCATAGCCCGGGGCGATATCGGTAGTGAGTGGCCCTAAGGTATAGAAGGGCGCTTCGTGACAATGGGTGAGCTCCTCCTCCATGTTGCGGCGGATCATCTGCATCGGCACGTGTCCCGGCCCCTCGATCATCACCTGGACATCATACTCCCAGGCGATCTGGGTCAGCTCGCCCAGGGTATGCAGCTCGGCGAACTGGGCCTGATCGTTGGCATCCTGGATCGAACCGGGGCGGAGACCGTCGCCCAATGAGAGCGCAATATCATAAGCGCTACAGATCTCGCAGATCTCGCGGAAATGGCGGTAGATGAAGTTCTCCTGATGGTGCGCTAGACACCACTTGGCCATGATGGCTCCCCCGCGCGAGACGATGCCCGTCAGGCGTTGGGCGGTCAGCGGGATATAGCGCAGTAACACGCCGGCGTGCAGGGTGAAGTAGTCTACGCCTTGCTCCGCTTGCTCCAACAGGGTATCGCGCAACAGCGGCCAGTCGAGATCCTCGGCGACACCGTTGACCTTCTCCAACGCCTGATAAATCGGCACGGTGCCGATAGGGACTGGGCTGTTACGTAAGATCCATTCACGCGTCTCGTGAATATAGCGTCCGGTAGAGAGATCCATCACCGTATCGGCACCCCAGCGGGTGGCCCACACCAACTTCTCGACCTCCTCCTCAATCGACGAGGTGACGGAAGAGCTACCGATGTTGGCGTTAACCTTCACCAGGAAATTACGGCCGATGATCATCGGCTCGGATTCGGGATGATTGATATTGGCGGGAATGATGGCTCGCCCGGCGGCAACCTCGGCACGCACAAACTCGGCGGTGATGTTCTCCGGTAGATGGGCGCCGAAGGATTCGCCGGGATGCTGCTGGCGTAATACGCCACTCCGAATGCGTTCACGCCCCATGTTCTCGCGCAGGGCAATAAACTCCATCTCCGGGGTGATGATGCCCTGGCGGGCATAATGCAATTGGCTGACTCGTTTCCCGGGTAACGCGCGACGCGCAGCGGGAGGCTGGGGAAAGCGCAGCGTCTCTAGTGCCAGATCGGCTTGACGTTGGCGGGTGTAATCGGCGCTGCGCCCAGCGAGCACTTCCGTGTCGCCACGCTCTGCGATCCACGCGGCGCGGATGGCCGGTAAGCCTTGGCGTAGATCGAGAGAGGCTTGGGGATCGCCATAGGCGCCCGAAGTGTCGTATACCGCCACCGCCTCATTGTCGCGCCACTGTGGTTGTTCCGGCGTCCCACCGACGAGGGTTGGGCTGAGACTGATCTCACGTAGAGGGACTCGGATATCGGCGCGTGAGCCCTGGAGGTAGATGCGGCGAGAGTTGGGATAGGCTTCGCCGCGGAGGCTAGCGATGAAGCGCTGGGCCTCGGCGCGGCGTTGGCGGCGTGGCGCATCGGGAATGGTTGGAGTCGACATAGCAAATTCCTGCCTCATAAGGCGTGATAGGAGAAAAATTGCTTGTCTGGAGCTCGGATAGGAGTAATGAATAAGAAAAACGTGAAGCCATGGATTGGCTGAACGTGCAGATTACTCTTGTTCCCTTCGTGGGTATTAACCCAATCAGGTTCCGCGGATCCCGAATTAACGGTCTCAGCCTGTGATACCCGGTATCAACTAGGCACTCCGACAAGATGGTGCGGCGAGGGAGGTAACCCTCGCGTGCGGGCAGTGTAAGGAGGGCGTGAGAAAACTGCAAGTATTGTTAATAATGTGTTTAATCATGGTTTGTTCGCAGGGTGGCGCGTAGGCGGAGCGAACGCAGGCACGAGTGGAGTGAAGGAGTCGAGGCGGTGGCAGTCGTACAGCAAATAGGTGAAGCCGATAACGGCTGGTGGGTGGTCAGCGATCAGGGGCGTATCTGGTTGCCGCAGGGTGAGCTACCTTGTGGTAGCGCGGCACGCTGGGGGGTGGTCGGGCAGATGGCCTACCGTATTGGTGAGTGGCAGGGGATGGCGGTATGGCTGGTGCGGCAGCAGCGCAATGGAGAGATGACCACGGTACGCCAGCTGATCGACGCCGATCGCGGTTTATTTCAATTAGCCGGGCGCGGCGTACAGTTGGCGGAGTTTTTCCAGTCCCATCGGTTCTGCGGTTACTGCGGCCAGCCGATGCAGGCGAGTCAGCATGAATGGGCCTGTCTGTGCGCTCACTGCCAACAACGCTATTACCCACAGATTGCTCCCTGTATCATCGTCGCCATTCGTCGGGACGATCATATCCTGCTGGCTCGGCATAATCGCCACCGTAATGGTATCTATACCGTCCTGGCGGGCTTTGTCGAGGTGGGGGAGACGCTGGAGCAGGCCGCCGCGCGTGAGATCATGGAGGAGAGCAATTTACAGATTAGGAATCTGCGTTACGTCGCCTCGCAGCCGTGGCCTTTTCCCCACTCTCTGATGATGGCCTTCTTGGCCGATTATGCCGCGGGCGAGCTACGCCACGACCCCAAAGAGCTACAGGAGGCGGGGTGGTATCGTTACGATCGTCTGCCCCAGTTACCCCCGGCCGGTACGGTGGCGCGACGTCTGATCGAGGACACCGTTGCGCTGTGCCGGGCGCAGCATGAATGAGTCACCCACATGCTACAATGCCATAAAATAATAATAGGAGCCGAAGGATGTCCGAACTGAAGAACGATCGCTATCTGCGTGCGCTGTTGCGCCAGCCGGTCGACATGACCCCGGTATGGATGATGCGCCAGGCTGGGCGTTATCTGCCGGAGTACAATGCCACGCGTGCCCAGGCCGGTGACTTCATCGCCCTGTGTAAGAATGCCGAACTGGCCTGTGAAGTCACCTTACAGCCGTTGCGTCGTTTCCCTCTGGATGCGGCGATCCTGTTTTCGGATATTCTCACGGTGCCGGATGCCATGGGCTTGGGACTCTACTTCGAGGCGGGCGAAGGGCCACGCTTTACGCGGCCGATTACCTGCCGCGCCGACATCGATCGGCTGCCTATTCCCGATCCGGAACAGGAGCTGGGTTATGTGATGGCAGCGGTGCGCACCATCCGGCGTAACCTGCAGGGTGCCGTGCCGTTGATCGGTTTCTCCGGTAGCCCCTGGACGTTAGCGACCTATATGGTCGAGGGCGGTAGTAGTAAGGCCTTCACCAAGATTAAGAAGATGATGTATGCCGATCCGGCGGCCCTACATCACCTACTGGATAAGTTGGCGCAGAGCGTCATCCTGTACCTTAACGCCCAGATCCGTGCCGGGGCGCAGGCGGTGATGATCTTTGATACCTGGGGGGGTGTGCTGACTGGGCGCGACTACCGCGAGTTCTCTCTACAGTATATGCATCAGATCGTCGATGGCCTGCAGCGTGAAAATGAGGGGCGCCGGGTGCCGGTGACGTTGTTTACCAAGGGCGGCGGGCAATGGCTGGAGGCGATGGCAGAGACGGGGTGCGATGCCCTCGGTTTGGATTGGACCTGCGACATCGCCGATGCGCGTCGTCGAGTCGGTGATAGGGTTGCACTGCAAGGCAATATGGACCCCTCCATGCTGTATGCGCCAGCGGCGCGCATCGAGCAGGAAGTCGCCGACATCCTGGCGGGTTTCGGCCAGGGGGAGGGACACGTCTTTAACTTAGGACACGGTATCCATCAGGATGTGCCGCCCGAGCAGGCCGGCATCTTTGTTGAGGCGGTTCATCGTCTCTCCCAGCCGTATCACCGTTAACGGGACACCAGACACCATGGATATGCAGGCGTTACGTGATGAGCAACGGGCTAAGGCGGTACAGGTTGAGCTGGCGGATCGTTGGGATACGCCGTCGCTGATCGCCGGAGCCGACGTGGGCTTCGAGCAGGAGGGGGCGGTCACGCGGGCGGCGATCGCCGTGTTGCACTATCCTTCGTTGACGCTGGTGGAGTACCAGGTGGCGCGTATTGCCACGCGGATGCCGTATATCCCCGGTTTTCTCTCGTTTCGCGAGTATCCCGCCCTGTTGCAGGCCTGGGCGCAACTACGCCAGCGGCCACAGTTGGTGATGGTCGATGGACACGGTATCGCGCATCCCCGTCGGCTAGGGATTGCCAGCCATTTTGGCCTATTGGCGGATGTACCAACCATCGGCGTGGCGAAGCGCCGGCTGTATGGTCAATTCGCCGATTTGGATGCCGCGCCGGGGGCGACGACTCCGCTGATGGATGGAGCCGAGCCGATCGGTTGGGTGCTGCGTAGCAAGGCGCGTTGTAACCCGCTATTTATCTCAAGTGGCCATCGCGTCAGCCGTGATAGCGCCTTAGCCTGGGTACAACGTTGTTTACGTGGCTACCGACTACCGGAACCGACCCGCTGGGCCGATGCGATCGCCTCGCGGCGCCCCGCCTTTTTGCGCTGGCAGGCCACTCAGTCTCCTTCCCAAGGGCAAGAGTAACCGGGGGAGGAGTGAACATTCTTATAATCTGGCGCAATCGTAGGGTTTTTCCCGTAATTCAGTTAGACTGCGCCGCAGATAATCGAGAGAGACTTCAGCATGCTGCGTAATCCCATTCATAAACGTCTGGAGAAGTTGGAGAGTTGGCAACAGCTCACCTTTATGGCTTGCCTCAGCGAGCGGATGTTCCCCAACTACCAGGCCTTTTGCCGGCAAAGCGAGTTTGCCGACGCAGCGGTGTATCGCCGTATCCTGGATCTGGTCTGGGAAGTGTTGACGGTGAAGGATGCCAAGATCAACTTCGACAGTCAGTTGGAGAAGTTGGAGGCGGTGATCCCCAATGCCGATGACTATGACATGTACGGTGTCTACCCAGCGATCGACGCCTGTGTCGCGTTGAGCGAGATATTGCATTCTCAATTGGGCGGCGACATGTTGGCGCATGCTATTGCCGTGAGTGAGACCTCGTTGCATACCGTTGGCATGTTAGAAATGACCCAGGCCGGTCGTGAGATGAGCGACGATGAGTTGAAAGCGTTACCGGCGATCCAGGAAGAGTTGGACATTCAGTGGGAGATTTTTCGCCTGCTGAACGAGGCCGAAGAGCGTGACCTCGAATTGATAAAAGGGCTGCGTGCCGACCTGCGTGAGGCGGGTGTGAGCAACATCGGTATCGAATTAGCGCAATAAGACGGCAAAACGTGATTTAACACCTGATTTGTCGCCCTCTAAGGCTTCACATTCGCCCCTCGCTTGTTCTACATTTGGGGGGCGTAAAAGAAGTGGCTATCGGTGCGTGTATGCAGGAGAGTGCTGTCAATCGGCATATCCGTCGCACTCGATGCTTTGCAAACGATAAACACACTGTAAGGATAACTTATGAATAAGACTCAGCTGATTGATGTAATCGCAGACAAGGCCGATCTGTCCAAGACCCAGGCTAAAGCCGCTCTGGAGTCTACCCTGGCTGCTATTACTGAGTCTCTGAAGGCAGGCGATGCCGTACAATTGGTTGGTTTCGGTACTTTTAAAGTGAATCATCGTAACGAGCGCACTGGCCGCAACCCGCAGACTGGCAAAGAGATCAAAATTGCCGCCGCTAACGTCCCGGCGTTCGTTTCTGGCAAGGCATTGAAAGACGCGGTTAAATAAGTAACGCGTGGCCACAGTAAGTTGTGTAGTTGAGGGGGCGATGGTGCCCCTTTTGTCTATACGCCGCTGGCTAGTGGCTGGCATCGTGCTGTTGGCAGGCTGCCAGTCTCCCCCTTCCTCTCCCCCCTTTGCCGCGACAGGATATATCGCGGATGGCGGCATCGTACGCATTTGGCGCCTCGAAGGGCGCGCGCAGCAACCTCTGGCTATGATGCGTGTGTTTAGCCCGCTGGGTCAGGGGCAGACTCTCATCGATCACTATCGTTACCGTGACGGGCACTTGTATCAGATCTTACAGCAGAGCGGGGACGATGAGGGCGACGTGCTGCAGTTACGTTTCGATATGCAGGGGACGTTGAGTTATATGCAGCGCTTGCAGGGTGAGACGCGTGAGATGCCGAGCGCCGATGAGATCGCCAAGGCGCAATATCAAGCGCGTCATACACGCGATTTGGCGGCCACGCTGATCGCGGGTGGGGTCAGCCTGGTTCAGGGGCGCTGGCAGGATGGGATCTTTACCCGTTGCGATGGCCAAGTCGCGCCATTGCCGTTAGCCGGTTGGCAGGCGGCGCAATTGGCGCGGCGTGAGGCGAATAGCCATGGCGCGCTATGGGTTGCCTGGTTGTCTGCACCGGCGGGCGCTCAGTTGTTGCAGATTACCCAACAAGATATCTGCGCTTGGGAGCCGACGGCCAAAACCTTGTAAAAAAGCCGGCACAAGGCCGGCTTAATCGTGACGGGGTCGAGGCGCGTTAGCGTGGACGTTGTAGCGCGCGGTAGCCGATGTCACGACGGCAGAAGCCTCCCGGCCAGGAGAGGGTGTCGACCAGCTGATAGGCATTGCGCTGGGCTTGAGCGATATCATCGCCTAAGGCTGTCGCACATAATACGCGTCCACCGCAGGTCTCGACTTCGCCGAGGGGATTCAATCGCGTCCCGGCATGGAATACCTTGGCGTCTGCCGTACCGTGTGTCAAACCGTGAATGATATCGCCCTGGCGGTAGTCCCCCGGGTAGCCCGCCGCGGCCAGTACGACGCCTAACGCCGCTCGTGGGTCCCAGGCGGAGGTCTGCTGATCGAGTGTCCCCTGGGCTCCGGCCAGACAGAGTGCCACCAGATCCGATTGCATACGCATCATGATCGGTTGGGTCTCAGGGTCACCGAAGCGGCAATTAAACTCAATGACCTTCGGCTCGCCGTCAGCCGAGATCATCAGCCCGGCATAGAGGAAACCCGTATAGGGAGAACCCTCCTCGGCCATACCGCGTACCGTCGGCCAAATTACCTGCTCCATCACGCGCTGATGCACTGCTTCGCTGACCACGGGCGCTGGGGAATAGGCACCCATGCCACCGGTATTGGGGCCGCTGTCACCATCGCCGACTCGCTTATGATCCTGGCTGGTGGCCATCGGCAGCACGTGTTCGCCGTCGACCATCACGATGAAGCTGGCCTCTTCGCCGGTCAGGAACTCTTCGATAACGATGCGATGCCCGGCGTCGCCAAAGGCATTACCCGCGAGCATATCGTGGATAGCCGCCTCGGCCTCCTCCAACGTCATGGCAACGATCACCCCTTTCCCGGCGGCCAGACCGTCGGCCTTGATCACAATCGGGGCCCCCTGTTCACGAACATAGGCTAACGCGGGCTCGACTTCGGTGAAATTACGGTAGGCTGCGGTAGGAATATGGTGGCGCGCGAGGAAGTCTTTGCTAAAGGCTTTAGACCCTTCCAGCCGTGCCGCACTTTGGCTCGGGCCGAAGATGGTCAGGCCTGCGGCGCGGAAGGCGTCGACGACACCGAGTACCAGGGGAGCCTCGGGTCCTACGATGGTCAGATCGATCTGTTGGCGGCGGGCGAAGTCGACCAGCGCCGGAATATCGGTTGCGGCGATGGCGATATTCTCCAAGGCCGGCTCTTGTGCCGTGCCGGCGTTACCGGGCGCGACAAATACGCGCTCGGCCAGCGGAGACTGTGCGGCTTTCCAGGCCAGGGCATGCTCTCGCCCGCCGTTGCCGATAATCAGGATATTCATAACGGTCACCTTTGCGCTGCGGGGGGGAGCCCCGCAGCATTGATCTTAGTGGCGGAAGTGGCGCATGCCGGTGAAAATCATGGCGATGCCGTGCTCGTTGGCGGCGGCGATAACCTCGTCATCACGAATCGAGCCTCCCGGTTGGATCACACAGGTGATGCCGACAGCCGCCGCGGCATCGATGCCGTCGCGGAAGGGGAAGAAGGCATCGGAGGCCATGACTGAGCCGGCGACGGGTAAACCCTCATCGGCGGCCTTAATCCCGGCAATTTTGGCGGAGTAGACGCGACTCATCTGCCCGGCACCGATGCCAACGGTCATGTTATCTCGTGCATAGACGATGGCGTTGGACTTAACAAACTTGGCGACTTTCCAGCAGAATAAGGCATCGCGCAGCTCCTGCTCGCTGGGCTGGCGTGTGGTGACCACGTGTAGATCGTCAGCGCCGACCATCCCCAGATCGCGCTCTTGAACCAGCAGCCCACCGTTGACGCGTTTGAAGTCGAGCCCCGGACAGGCCTCACCCCATTCACCGCAGGCGAGCACACGAACGTTCTGTTTGGCGCTGAGCACATCCAAGGCTTCATCGCTGATACGAGGGGCGATTATCACCTCGACGAATTGGCGGGCGATGATGGCTTGCGCCGTCTTGGCATCCAGCGGACGGTTGAAGGCGATGATACCGCCAAAGGCGGAGGTCGGGTCAGTCTGGTAGGCGCGCTCATAGGCCTGGAGTAGATCGCTAGCGATAGCGACGCCACAGGGGTTGGCATGTTTCACGATGACACAGGCTGGCTCGGCAAAACTTTTAACACACTCCAGCGCGGCATCGGTATCGGCGATGTTGTTATAGGAGAGCGCCTTGCCCTGCAACTGCTGCGCGGTGGCGATGCTGGCCTCACGTACCGGCTCTTCGACATAGAAGGCGGCCTGCTGGTGGCCATTTTCGCCATAACGCATATCCTGCTTTTTCACCAGATTCAGATTCAGGGTGCGAGGGAAGCGTCCGCTGGGATTACTGGTGTCGCCATGGTAAGGGGCGACCAGCGTGCCGAAATAGTTGGCAATCATGCTGTCGTAGGCGGCGGTATGCTCAAAGGCTTTGATCGCCAGATCGAAGCGTGTCGCCTGACTTAACGAGCCATGGTTAGCATCCATTTCGGCAATGACCCGATCGAAGTCGTGGTTATTAACTATGATGGCGACGTCATTATGGTTTTTCGCGGCCGAGCGCACCATGGTCGGTCCGCCGATATCAATATTTTCTACCGCTGCTTCCAGAGTACAGTCGGGACGGGCAACGGTCTGGGCAAAGGGATAGAGGTTAACCACCACCATATCGATGGGTTTGATCTCATGCTGCTGCATGATATCGCTGTCACGGTCACGGCGACCCAGGATCCCACCATGAATCTTGGGATGGAGGGTTTTAACGCGTCCATCCATCATCTCTGGGAAACCGGTATAATCGGAGACTTCAATGACGGGCAGGCCAGCCTCTGATAATAGACGGGCGGTGCCGCCCGTTGAGAGCAGCTCGATGCCGCGTTGGTGTAACGCACGGGCGAACTCAACGATACCAGTTTTATCGGAGACACTCAGTAGTGCGCGGCGAACAGGACGACTGTGTTGCATGGTGGTTATATCCTTCGGCAATGGATCGCAGTAACCCTATTTATATACCTATTAGGCGTCGTTGCGAATGAAGCGGAATTATAGCGCGCGATGATTCTAACGAAAACGTTTGCGTAAAGCTCGTCAAATTTTTGCCGCCACAGAGTTTGTGGATAACTCTGTGTGTAATCAGGTATAAACAGTTCAATTGCTGTGTAATGCGTCAAACGATACTTTTGTCGTAAAATAGCGGTTGCACGCTGCGAATTGGGCCCTA
>NZ_JBIUCY010000027.1:0-26187 GCF_044540725.1 Edwardsiella sp. A.80236 | reverse complement strand
GTTTTTCACTTCACTCTCCCCGGCTCATCTTGTGATGTTGTTCACAAGTGCCGTGTCGATGGAGGCGCATTATAGGGCCCAATTCGCAGCGTGCAACCGCTATTTTACGACAAAAGTATCGTTTGACGCATTACACAGCAATTGAACTGCTTATACCTGATTACACACAGAGTTATCCACACGACATGACGTTTGACGATTGAATTTCCCCAAGCGTACGCTACGATCAACCACTCTCAGCCCCTCTTTATATCGATATATAGGCACCCATCATGTCTTTCTCTATCCGTCCTTATCTTTCTTTTACTCCGCAATTAGGTGAACGCGTCTTTGTCGATGCTAACAGCAGCGTGATCGGTCAAGTCGAACTGGGTGACGATGTCAGCATCTGGCCACAAGTCGTCATCCGCGGCGACGTCAACCGCATCGTCGTGGGCGCGCGTAGTAATATTCAGGATGGTACGGTGATCCATGTCGGCCACTGCACGGAGAGCAACCCGCTCGGCCACCCGACACTAATCGGCCACGAGGTGACGGTAGGGCATAAAGCTATGTTACACGGTTGCACCATCGGCAACCGGGTCTTGGTTGGAATAGGGGCGATTGTGCTGGACGGGGCCCAAATTGAGGATGAGGTGATTCTGGGTGCCGGTAGCCTGGTGCCACCGGGCAAATGCTTAACGAGCGGTTATCTGTACTTTGGCAATCCGGTACGCCAAGTACGCCCCCTCACGTCGGAGGAACGGGTGAGACTGCGCGAGTCTGCCGCCAATTATGTCAAATGGAAGGAAGATTACCTTACTCAAGCGGCGATCCATACCCAGCCCTGAGCATCATAGTCTTCTCGAGCGATCGCCTGTTCGGCCGCCTCCTCCAGTTGCCACCGTAAGGCGCTAAACAACACCAAGGGCGCCGACTGTGTGTCCAGGCCCGCCTGATTGGCCAGGCGTCGTAAGTCCACCAGCCGAATGGCGCAGGTGACTTGAAAACCACCGACCATCGCCGGGAAGGTCACTGCGGCTAACGATGCCTGCCACCGCTCATGATCAGGAAAAAGGATTGCCTGATTCATGCCTTTCCCTCCTGGCGCAGTTGTGCCAAGACCGGCTCCATCTCCGGCAGGACACCATGCCACAATTGAAAGGCGTGTGCGGCCTGCGCTACCAACATACCAAAGCCATCCGCCACCTGACATGCGCCCTGCTGACGCGCCCAAGCTAGGAACGGCGTTAGGGATGACTGATAAAACATATCGTAACAAGCACACTCAGCCCGAATCACAGAAGCCGGTATAGGAGGGACCTCGCCCTGTAGACCGGAAGCGGTGGCATTGATGATTAAATCAAACTCTCGCTCCACCAGCATGGAATAAGGCAGGGCTTCGATCACCCCTTGTGTCTGAAATGCTGCGGCCAGCGCCTGTGCCCGCGCTGGCGTCCGGTTAGCTAACACTATTCGGCATTGCTGTTGTAGCAGCGGTAAGATCACGCCACGCGCCGCGCCGCCAGCGCCCAGCAATAATATGCGCCGCCCCGGTGCCAACATCGCCAAACGCGTCAGATCGCTCACTAATCCGACGCCATCGGTGTTATCCCCTAACAGGATGCCATTCTGCCAGCTTAGCGTATTCACCGCCCCAGCCTGGCGCGCCCGATCCGTCAGTTGATCCGCCATGTGCCATGCCTGCTCTTTAAAGGGGGTCGTGACATTGGCGCCTCGCCCCCCTTGCCGGAAAAACGCCTGCACGAAGGCGGGAAAATCCTCCAGTGGCGCTAACATCGCCTCATAGTGTAATGCGATCCCCGTCTGCTGCGCGAAGAGATGATGGATACGCGGGGACTTACTGTGCCCGATCGGGTGACCAAAAACGGCGAATCTCTGCATGACTTAGCCCTGACGGAACAGTTCACCGCTGAGTGCATCGCGGATCTCGGATGGATTTTGCCGCCCGCCAACCGCAGCATCGAGTACCGGGAAGCGGGCGCCAAACTGCTCGCGTACCTCGGACGCGCTACGGCAGGGGGCAAGCCCGCTCAGGTTCGCACTGGTGGAGACCAGGGGCTTACCGTAAGCACGGCACAATTGCTGTACCATCGGATGCGCGCTCACGCGTACGGCGAGCGTACTAAAACGACCGGTCAGCCAACGCGGAGTATCGTCACGCGCTGGCATTACCCAAGTTACCGGGCCTGGCCACCGGGCAAATACCGCCGTACGCCGCTCCCCTTGTAATGCCTCATCACAGACATAGGGCAATAGCTGCTGATAATCAGCGGCGATCAGGATCAACCCCTTATCCCAGGGACGCTGTTTAAGATCCAATAGAGCCTGTACCGCAGACTCGCTGTCCGGATCGCATCCCAGACCAAATACCGCCTCGGTGGGATAGGCAATCACACGCTGCTGACGTAAGGCCGCCAACACATAGGCCAAGGAGTCATTCTGTGGTTTATCTATCATTGTCTTATGATTCTACCGATTCGTCGCCGCGCGCATCGACTGCCTTGCCACAGCACTTACTGGCGCAATAGCGCCGTACTCCACCCGCACCTTTCTTCTCGACTAAGAGTGGGTAATGGCAATGCGGGCAAGTGCCGGCGATGGGTTTTAAATTCAGGCTAAACTGGCACTCGGGATAACGCTCACAGGCATAGAATGTCTTGCCATAGCGCGAACGGCGCTGGAGCAATTTTCCCTTCGCACATTGCGGGCAGTCGAGTCGCGTCTCATCCGGCTTATCGATCGCCTCTGTATGTTCACACTGCGGATAATTGTGGCAGCCGATAAACATACCGTAGCGCCCCTGGCGTAGTACCAGCACATCGCCACACTGCGGACATGGCTGCCCCTCCAGAACCTTCACAATATGTCCATCGGCAGATTTCAGCGCGCGGATATATTGGCACTCTGGATAGCGGGAACAGCCCAAAAAAGGGCCATGCCTACCATTGCGGATCACCAGATCGGCTCCACACTCCGGGCATGGCTCATTTTTCTTGGCAGCAAATAATGTGCCTTGCGTCATAACGTTATTTCTTTCAATAAACTAACTGGCCATCCACTCAATGCAGGTGACCTTCATGAACCTCAAACAGGAGTTCTTCCATTTGCCGATAGGTATTCTCATGCCCTGGGGCGTTAAAGAGCACCATTAACACGACCCATTTCAGATCATCCAACTCAAACTGATCGATCTCCAACGCCATCACCCGATCGATCACCATCTCACGGATCTCTGGCGTCAACAGTTGGATCTGCTCCAAAAACAACAGGAATCCACGGCACTCACTATCTAGACAGGCCATTTCTTCCGCGGTGTAGATCCGCAACGCATGCGGATCCGCCACCGGCAGACTTACATTCCCCTCTTCCTGCATCATTGCCAGCTTTTCTAGCCAGTTCAGTGCTCGGAAGATATCCCCACGTTCAAAACCCGCGCTGGTCAAATCATCGGTCAGCTTATCCTGATCGATGTGCATCCCGGCCGTCGTGTGGATATAGGTCTCAAATAGGTACATGAGTACGTCGAACATGGCCAGCCCTCTTCACTCGGACATAGCCGCCGGACACTGCCTTAATCCATCCTGCTAACTCCAGCTCGAGCAGGGCAACTGCTGCGTCTGGCACAGATCGGCCGATGCGTTCGGCGACAGCGTCAATAGTTGTCACCTCGTCCCCTACGTTAGCCAACACCTCGGCAAATGGCAATTGAGCATCGCCCTCACAGTGAGAAATATTGTCTGCGGCAGGTGGAGGCAACCAATGTAGCGACCCATTGAGTTGTTCGAGGAGATCTGCCGGGCTGGCACACAGGTAGGCGCCCTGTTGGATCAGCCAGTGACAACCGGCACTCTGCGGATTCCCCAGATCACCGGGAATAGCGAAAACTTCACGCCCCTGCTCCAACGCCAGACGCGCCGTGATCAGCGATCCGCTGCGCAACGTCGCTTCGACGACTAAGACACCTAGGCTTAAGCCACTGATGATACGATTACGACGCGGAAAGTGGCTGGGCCGAGCGCCACACCCTGGAAAGAATTCAGAAATCACCGTACCCCCCGCCGCCAGGATTGTCTGTGCTAATCCCCGATGCGCCATCGGCGTGATGATATCGGGCCCACTCCCCAACACGGCGACGGTCTTTCCCTCGGCCGATAGCGCCCCACGGTGAGCCATGGCATCGATACCAAATGCCAAACCGCTGACGATCGTCAGCCCACTGGCGGCCAACATCCGGGCGAAGAACTGTGCCTGTTCCTGACCATAGGCGCTCGGTGTCCGACTGCCAACGATAGCCAGCGCTGGCGCAGATAAATGGACGCCATTACCACGCACAAAGAGTACTGGCGGCGCATCGTCGAGCTGACGCAAGGCGCTGGGGTAGGCGCTATCCTCTAACGTCAGCATCTCCCCCTCCCCTGAGGCCAACCACGCCAAGGCATCCGCGATCCCATGAGCCGACCAAAATTGCCGCTGTTGCATCGGCAGTAAGCCGCTACGCAGCAAGCGTGCGCCTAGATCCATCCCCTGAGATAAGACGTGCGCTAACGGAACGAGATGCCCCGCCTTGATCCCCCTCACCTGGGCTAGACGCAGCCAAATCTCATTGCTCTCCATCCACCCCCCGGCACGCTGCGGCCTATGTGTTCAATCGGTGAACAATACTGTCAATCGGGGGGAGAACTGTCTAGAATAGGAGTGAAAATCATTCCCTAACCCAGAGGAAGTTTAAAGAGATTTATGGCGGTATTGCAGGTATTACATTTTCCCGATGAGCGGCTTCGCACCATTGCTAAGCCGGTAAATGAAGTGACGCCCGAAATCCAGCGTATTGTCGACGATATGTTCGAGACCATGTACGCCGAGGAGGGCATTGGCCTGGCTGCCACTCAGGTAGATATTCACCAACGTATTATCGTCATCGATATCTCGGAGAACCGCGATCAGCGCCTAGTGCTGATTAACCCCGAACTGCTGCAAAAGGGTGGCGAAACCGGTATCGAAGAGGGGTGCCTTTCTGTTCCCGAACAACGAGCGCTAGTACCGCGTGCCGAGACGATCACCGTGCGTGCGCTGGATCGTGATGGCAAGCCTTTTGAGTTGGAGACCGACGGTCTGTTGGCTATCTGCATCCAGCATGAGATGGATCATCTGATGGGTAAGCTGTTTATCGACTACCTGTCGCCGCTGAAGCGCCAACGCATCCGTCAAAAGCTGGAGAAGCTGTACAAACAGCAGGCTCGCTCCGCTAACTAATTCAAGGCAGGTATTCCCGTGTCTCAATCGCTTCGTATCATTTTTGCCGGTACGCCCGATTTCGCCGCTCGCCATCTCGCGGCATTGCTCGGCTCTGAACACCAGATCGTCGGGGTATTTACCCAACCCGATCGCCCGGCGGGGCGCGGTAACAAGCTGACACCCAGCCCGGTAAAGGCACTCGCAGAGCAACATGCACTGCCTGTCTTCCAGCCAGCATCATTACGGCCCGCCGAAAACCAACAGCTGGTCGCCGACTTACAGGCTGATGTGATGGTCGTCGTGGCCTACGGCCTGATCCTCCCTCAGGCGGTACTGGATATGCCGCGTCTGGGTTGTATCAACGTACATGGCTCCCTGCTCCCGCGCTGGCGCGGGGCGGCGCCGATCCAACGCGCCCTCTGGGCGGGTGATGCGGAGACGGGCGTTACCATTATGCAGATGGACGCCGGCCTGGATACTGGTGCGATGTTGCTGAAACTGGCCTGTCCAATCACTCAAGAAGATACCAGCGCTACCCTGTATGATAAGTTGGCCGAGCTGGGTCCCCAAGGGTTGCTAACGACGCTGGCTCAACTCGCCGATGGCCGTGCCCAGGCACAGCAACAGGACGATGCACTCGCCTGCTACGCCGAGAAGCTGAGCAAGGAGGAGGCACGCCTAGATTGGCAACTCCCTGCCGAGCAGTTAGCGCGTTGTGTCCGAGCCTTCAACCCTTGGCCTGTCAGCTTCTTCATGCTGGAAGGACAACCGGTGAAGGTCTGGGGGGCAAACGTCCTTCATCAAGAGAGCAACGCACAGCCAGGCACGATCGTCGGGGCCGATAAGCAAGGGATCGCCGTCGCGACGGCCCAGGGTATCCTATTGTTAACTCAGCTGCAGCCTGCCGGTAAGAAAAACATGGCCGCCCGTGATCTGCTCAACTCACGCAAAGAGAGTTTCCTCGCGGGAACCCTCCTCGACTAAGCATCCTTAGCCCGGTGAACGCCGGGCTACCTCGCTAAAGCGCCCTCCGACGCGGCGTGTCCAATGCGCCATTTCTGCCCCAATCCGTGATAAACTCCAGGCCATATTCGACTTAACTTGCAGCGACGGTCTCTTGCATCCATGAAAACTACGTCCTATAACCTGCGCGCTATCGCCGCCCGCACGCTGAGTGCTGTCCTCGATCAGGGACAATCTCTGAGTAGTGTCTTGCCCAGCGCCGCCCAATCACTCAGCGAAAAAGATCGCGCCCTGTTACAGGAGCTATGCTTCGGCACCTTACGCGTATTGCCGCAGCTGGAATGGATCCTACAACAGTTGATGGCCAAGGTACTGACCGGCAAACAACGTCCGCTTCATTACCTGCTGATGGTTGGCCTGTATCAACTCGTGTATACCCGTATCCCACCCCATGCCGCCCTGGCCGAAACGGTCGATGGGGCAACCGCCCTCAAACGGCCGCAGCTCAAGGGGCTGATCAATGGCGTGCTGCGCCAGTTCCAGCGCCAACAAGAGGCTCTACTGCTTCAGTCTCAACAACATGCTAGCCACTGGTTACACCCCTCATGGTTGCTCAAGCGTCTGCAACACGCCTACCCGGAGCAATGGCCTGCGATTGTCGAGGCCAATAACCAGCGTCCACCGATGTGGTTGCGTGTTAATCGCCGCCATCATACCCGCGACGCCTACCTCACTCTGTTACAGCAGGCTGGCATTGAAGCGGTGGCACATGACCACTTCCCCGATGCCATCCGTCTACTGGTGGCACAGCCGGTAACACGCCTACCGGGATTCGAACACGGATGGGTCACGGTGCAGGACGCCAGCGCACAACATTGCGTCGATCTACTCGATCCGCACGATGGCGAACAGATCCTCGATCTCTGCTGTGCCCCGGGCGGTAAGACGACCCATATTCTCGAAGCCGCGCCCAAGGCGCAGGTGCTGGCCGTCGATGCCGATGAGCAACGACTCAAACGTGTGCGGGAGAATCTTCAACGCTTGCAACAACAGGCCGAAGTCCGCTGCGGCGATGGCCGAACCCCCGACGCCTGGGCCAATGGACGTCAGTTCGATCGCATTCTACTGGATGCCCCCTGTTCTGCGACGGGGGTCATTCGCCGTCATCCCGACATCAAGTGGCTACGGCGCGATAGCGATATTGCCGAATTAGCCGCCTTACAACGCGAGATCCTCGAAGCCGTCTGGCCTCTGCTGAAACCGGGCGGTGTCATGGTGTATGCCACCTGTTCTGTCCTGCCACAGGAAAATCGGGAGCAGATCCTCGCCTTTCTGGCGCACCACGACGACGCGCGCCTCGCGGAAACCGGTGACGCCCAGCAACCCGGCCTACAGTATTTACCCCAGTCCGAGGGCGGGGACGGCTTCTTTTACGCTAAGCTGATAAAAGCATAATCCGTCGGTCGCCCACCCGCTGGGCGACTCGCGCTAAGCAGAGAAAAGCATCATGAAAATTATCATATTAGGTGCCGGCCAGGTGGGGGGAACTCTGGCGGAAAACCTGGTGGGTGAGAACAACGATATCACCATCGTCGATACCAACAGTGATCGCCTGCGCCAGCTACAGGATAAATTCGATCTGCGCGTGGTACAGGGGTACGGCTCGCATCCTCGCGTGTTGCGTGAGGCCGGCGCCGATGATGCCGACATGCTGGTCGCCGTGACCAGCTCGGATGAAACCAACATGATCGCCTGTCAGATCGCTTATTCCCTGTTTAGCACCCCCAACCGTATCGCGCGTATTCGTTCAACCGAATATATCCGTGAACATGAGCGCCTATTCAATCCCGAGGCGGTTCCCATCGATCACCTGATCGCGCCCGAGCAACTGGTCACCGACTATGTCTATCGTCTGATCGAGTACCCGGGGGCACTGCAGGTGGTTAACTTCGCCGAAGGTAAGGTCGGACTAGTGGCGGTGAAGGCCTATTATGGCGGGCCGCTGGTCGGTAATGCTCTAACCTCGCTGAAGGAGCACATGCCGCACATCGATACCCGTGTAGCGGCGATCTTCCGCCAAGATCGTCCCATCCGGCCACAAGGATCGACGGTAATCGAGGCTGGCGATGAGGTCTTCTTCGTCGCCGCCTCGCACAACATCCGTGCCGTAATGAGTGAGTTACAGCGCCTAGAGAAACCCTATAAACGTATCATGATCGTCGGTGGCGGTAACGTCGGCGCCGGTCTGGCACAGCGATTGGAGAAGGATTACAGCGTCAAGCTGATCGAACATAATGCTCAGCGCGCCGCCGAACTGGCCGAGAAGTTGCACGACACCATCGTCTTCTATGGTGACGCCTCCGACCAGGAACTACTGACTGAGGAGCATATCGATCAAGTCGATGTCTTCATCGCCCTGACCAATGATGACGAAGCCAACATCATGTCCGCCATGCTGGCCAAACGCCTCGGCGCCAAGAAGGTGATGGTACTGATCCAGCGCAGCGCCTACGTCGATCTAGTACAAGGCAGCGTGATCGATATCGCCATCTCTCCACAGCAGGCAACCATCTCTGCCCTGCTCGGCCATGTCCGCAAGGCCGATATCGTCAGCGTCTCCTCACTGCGCCGTGGTGTGGCAGAGGCCATCGAGGCCATCGCTCATGGTGACGAAACGACCTCCAAGGTGGTGGGGCGACGCGTCGAGGAGATCAAGCTGCCGCCCGGTACTACTATCGGTGCCATCGTACGCGGGGATGACGTGTTGATCGCCAACCGTGAGTCCAAGATCGAACAGGGGGATCACGTGATCATGTTCCTGACGGATAAGAAGTTCATCTCCGACGTGGAACGCCTGTTTCAGCCCAGTCCTTTCTTTTTGTAACTACGGCTATGCTCAACTATCGTTCCGTTCTCTATATCCTGGGGATGATGCTGTCGAAGGTGGCACTACTGATGTATGTGCCGCTACTCTATGCACTGCTCACCGGTACTGGTGGTGTCTACGAGTTCCTTCAGGCGGTGATCATTACGCACCTGATCGCGCTGTTTCTCATTGCCCAAGGACGCGGGCAGAAGTTCTATCTGCGCATCCGTGATATGTTCCTGACCACCACCCTGGCATGGCTGACAGCCTGTTGTTTCGGCGCATTGCCCTTCGTGTTCATCAAGCACATCACCTTTACCGATGCCTTCTTCGAGACCATGTCCGGGTTAACCACGACCGGCTCCTCCGTACTCTCGAATCTCAATCAGATGGAGCCGAGCGTACTGTTGTGGCGCTCGTTACTCCAGTGGATGGGGGGGGTTGGCTTTATTGTCATGGCGGTCGCTATTCTCCCCTTCCTCGACGTTGGGGGGATGCGCCTCTTCCACACCGAATCCTCCGACTGGTCGGAGAAATCCTCACCCCGCATGAAGGATGTCGCCAAAGGCATCATGGCGGTGTACGCCGTGCTTACCTTCCTGTGTTATCTCGGCTATCGTTACGCCGGGATGAGCAACTTCGACGCGGTCAATCACGCCTTTGCCACTATCTCCACCGGCGGTTTCTCGACCAATGATAAGTCGATGGCCGCCTACTCCGTGTTGGCGCAATGGAACGCGATTATTTTTATGTTCCTCGGTTCGCTACCGTTCCTCTTGTTTATCCAAGCACTACGCCAGCGCAGTCTAAAGGCATTACTTCGCGATCAACAGCTGGTCGGCTTCAGTCGCTTCGTGCTGATCGTCGGACTGATCCTTACCCTATGGTTATGGCACAAACACGTCTTCGACTTCGAAGACAGTTTACGTATCGCCTTCTTCAACCTGATTAACATCCTATCGACGACTGGCTATTCGCTAGGTAACTTCGATCAGTGGACCCCCTTCACTACCGTGCTGTTCGCCTCGGTGATGCTACTGGGCGGCTGCTCCGGCTCTACCGCCGGTGGGATCAAGATGTTCCGGGTACAGATTGGCTTTGAAAGCCTGCACATCGAGGTGCGCAAGCTGATCCATCCCAATGCCGTATTCCCACGCCGTTACAATAACCGGCCAATTACCAACGAAGTCAGCCGCTCGGTCATCGCCTTTATGATGGCATTCATCGCCATTACCATGCTGATCGCCGCCGTGCTGGGTCTCTGCGGTGTCGATGCGTTATCGGCGATCACCGGCGCCATGACCGCGATGGCCAACGTCGGCCCGGGGATGGGGCCACTCATCGGGCCAAGCGGCAACTTCGCCCCGCTGCCCGATGTCGCCAAATGGGCCTTGGCGCTCGGTATGCTGCTTGGCCGCCTCGAGGTTATGACCATGCTGGTGCTATTCTTCCCTAGCTTCTGGAAGCGCTGATCCGCCGCCTAGCAAAGTGGCGGCGAGTGATTACACTTAGAGTAGGATTTGTTGTGGGGGTAGCTATGAGCTTACTAAAAGAGTTCCGCGAGTTCGCCATGCGCGGCAATGTGGTCGACATGGCCGTGGGTGTCATCATCGGCGCCGCATTTGGCAAGATCGTCTCTTCTCTGGTCGGCGATGTGATCATGCCAGTTCTGGGGCTATTGATCGGTGGGGTCGATTTCAAACAGTTTCACTGGGTGCTGCGTGAAGCCGCCAATGGAGCCCCCGCCGTGGTCGTCAACTATGGCCAGTTCATTCAGACCATCTTCGACTTTGTCATCGTCGCCTTCGCCATCTTTATGGCGATTAAGCTGATGAACAAGCTACGTCGCCAGAAGGCCGAGGCGCCTGCCGCACCACCGGCACCCAGCGCCGAAACGGTACTCTTGAGTGAGATCCGTGATCTGCTAAAGGCACAGCAAGATAAACAGCCCTAACCCGCCATCCGGCGATGAGGCCGCATCGCCATACCGCCGATGCGGCTAACCCAGCGAAGAAGAGGAGGTGAAGTGGCCGCGCAGATCGACTCGTGGCAACAACGCCTCCGCCCCACTCTCCAAGGCCTCCAGAATCGAACAATACGCGCTACTGTGTGCGGTGCCGCAGCAAGCGTCGCTAAGACGCCGCAACGAATCACGCATATGTTCCAATTCTCGCAGTTTCTCCTCAACCTCACGCAACCGGCGCTCCACGATGGCCTTTGACTCTTGGCAAGTGTGGTGTGCCGGATCGACGCGAATAGAGAGTAACTCGCGAATCGCCTCCAGCGGCAAACCTAGGTGCTTAGCATAGCGAATAAAGCGTAGACGCTGCAGATCGGCGTCACTATACAAGCGATAACCGCCCTCGGTACGCACCTCATGCGCCATCATCTGCTGCTTCTCATAATAGCGAATGGTATCCGGTGTCACACCAGCCAGTTTTGCCAATTGCCCTATGCGATACATCGCTACTCCTCGCTTTTACACAGTCGGTCGCGTAGTGATACACCATAACTACCGCGCAGGAAGGCCGTATCCATTCCCGCCTGACGCAGACGTAGCTCCAGTAATGTCAGACGTTTACTCAACGCACTGTAGTCGGGGTGATCCGTTTGAATGCCGCGCAACATCTCGGCCAGGGAGAGCGCCTCGCGCCGCTGTTCCAATTCCGGAGGTAAACAACCGGCATTTTTCAACAGGCGATACCCTGCCCGCAACTCAGCGGGGATATGACTATCATCATCCAGACACAAGGGGCGTCCTTCACCGGGTAGGGCAGAAAGCTCACCGCGTGCCTGAGCCTCAGCAATATGACGCTCGGCCCACTCATCGATAATCGACATAATGATCTCGCTTAACTCGTTATCTGCAGAGTAAAGCCAGAGGGAGGGAAATGAAAGGGTAAAAAATACAATAAAAAAACCGGGCCAAAGGCCCGGCTTTCTTAATGCTTTAGCAAATTACTCTGCTGCAGCTTCTGCTTCAGATACAGAACGATCAACCAGCTCGATGTAAGCCATCGGCGCGTTGTCGCCTGCACGGAAGCCACACTTCAGAATGCGAGTGTAGCCACCGGCACGGCTCGCGAAGCGCGGGCCCAGCTCGTTAAACAGTTTTGCCACGATCTCGTTATCACGAGTACGGGCGAATGCCAGACGACGGTTAGCAACGCTGTCGGTCTTGGCAAGAGTAATCAGCGGCTCAACCACGCGACGCAGCTCTTTCGCTTTAGGCAGGGTCGTCTTGATGATTTCATGACGAACCAGAGAGCCGGCCATGTTGCGGAACATAGCCTGGCGATGGCTGCTGTTGCGGTTCAGTTGACGACCACTCTTACGATGGCGCATGACCTTATCCTTCTCAGTAAAACCTTAACCTGTGATCCAGTTACTCGTCAGCGATACTTGCCGGCGGCCAGTTTTCTAGGCGCATGCCCAGAGACAGACCGCGTGAGGCCAGCACGTCTTTAATCTCAGTAAGAGATTTTTTACCCAGGTTAGGCGTTTTCAGCAACTCAACCTCGGTACGCTGTACCAGATCACCGATGTAGTGGATAGCTTCTGCCTTCAGGCAGTTCGCAGAGCGGACAGTCAATTCCAGATCGTCAACAGGGCGCAGCAGGATCGGATCGAACTCAGGCTTCTCTTCTTTCACTTCCGGCTGACGTACATCACGCAGGTCAACGAAAGCTTCCAGTTGTTCAGCCAGGATAGTTGCCGCACGGCGAATTGACTCTTCCGGGTCAATGGTACCGTTGGTTTCCATCTCGATGACCAGCTTGTCCAGGTCGGTACGCTGCTCAACACGCGCTGCTTCAACATTGTAGGCAATACGCTCTACAGGGCTGTAGCAGGCGTCAACCAGCAGACGGCCGATTGGGCGCTCATCTTCTTCCGAATGAATTCGGGCAGACGCCGGCACATAACCACGACCACGCTGAACTTTGATACGCATATTGATAGATGCGTTCTCATCGGTCAGGTGACAGATCACATGGTGCGGCTTGACGATTTCGACATCACCGTCGTGGGTGATGTCGGCTGCAGTCACAGGGCCAATGCCAGATTTATTCAGGGTAAGAATTACTTCATCTTTGCCTTGAACTTTCACCGCCAGCCCTTTCAGGTTGAGCAGGATTTCCAGGATATCTTCCTGTACGCCTTCTTTGGTGCTGTACTCGTGCAGTACACCATCAATCTCAACCTCGGTCACCGCGCAACCCGGCATGGATGAAAGCAGAATACGGCGCAGTGCGTTACCAAGAGTATGGCCAAAGCCACGCTCTAACGGCTCAAGGGTCACCTTGGCGTGCGTCGAACTCAGTTGCTCGATATCTACCAGGCGCGGTTTTAGAAACTCTGTCACAGAACCCTGCATTGTGTCCTCTCTTTGGTACTAAGCTTTACTTGGAGTAAAGCTCGACGATCAGGTGTTCGTTAATGTCCGCAGACAGGTCGGAACGCTCAGGCTGACGCTTGAACACACCTTCCATTTTAGCAGCATCAACTTCCAGCCAAGTCGGCTTTTCACGCTGCTCAGCCAGCTCCAGAGCGGCTTTAACGCGAGACTGCTTCTTCGCTTTCTCACGGACGCTGACTACGTCATTCGGAGATACCTGATAAGAAGCGATGTTAACAACGCGACCGTTTACTACGATAGCCTTGTGGCTAACCAGCTGACGTGCTTCTGCGCGAGTCGCACCGAAGCCCATACGGTAAACAACGTTGTCCAGACGACCTTCCAGCAGAGCCAACAGGTTTTCACCGGTGTTGCCTTTCAGACGTGCTGCTTCTTTGTAGTAGTTACGGAACTGACGCTCCAGGACGCCGTAGATACGACGAACTTTTTGCTTCTCACGCAACTGAACACCGTAGTCAGACAGACGCGGCTTGCGCGCACCGTGCTGGCCAGGTGCCTGTTCAATTTTACACTTGGAATCGATCGCGCGAACACCTGACTTCAGGAACAGGTCGGTGCCCTCACGACGGCTCAGCTTGAGCTTAGGACCCAAATATCTTGCCATTTTCTTTCTCCAACTATCCGAGAAACGACGTTATACGCGACGTTTCTTCGGCGGACGACAACCGTTATGAGGGATCGGAGTCACATCAGTGATGTTCGTGATGCGGAAACCGGCCGCGTTCAGAGCGCGGATGGTAGATTCGCGACCCGGACCCGGTCCTTTGACCATAACTTCCAGATTCTTGATACCGTACTCTTTTACAGCGTCAGCGCAGCGCTCTGCTGCAACCTGAGCGGCAAACGGAGTAGATTTACGAGAACCACGGAAACCGGAACCACCGGCTGTTGCCCAACCCAGTGCGTTACCCTGACGATCAGTAATGGTAACGATGGTGTTGTTGAAAGAAGCATGGATGTGAGCCACACCGTCAGATACTTGCTTTCTTACGCGCTTGCGTGCACGAATTGGTGCTTTTGCCATTGTTCAATCACCCCGACTATTTCTTGATCGGTTTACGCGGACCCTTACGGGTACGTGCGTTGGTCTTAGTACGCTGACCGCGAACCGGCAGACCACGACGATGGCGTAAACCACGATAGCTACCAAGATCCATCAGACGCTTGATGCTCAGGGTAATCTCACGACGCAGATCGCCTTCTACAGTGTATTTGGCGACTTCGTCACGCAGCTTCTCGATTTGTTCTTCAGACAGCTCACTGATCTTAACATTTTCGGCAATGCCCGTAGCGGCGCAGATGGCCTGAGAACGGGTTTTACCGATACCGAAGATCGCGGTCAGCGCGATTACGGTATGTTTCTGATCAGGAATGTTAATGCCTGCTATACGGGCCACTATGCACTCCTAGATTAATATACGACGGCACCACTCTGAAAAGCCCGTTTTCAGGATACTCAAATGGCGCCGTTGCAACAAACAAAAGATTGGCTGGCTAATCTAGCCAGCTCAACCCAACTTTGCAAGAAAAATATGCGAGATAATCAGCCTTGACGCTGCTTATGCTTCGGTTCTACGCTGCAAATCACTCGCACAACACCGTTGCGCTTAACGATTTTGCAGTTACGGCATAATTTCTTGACGGAAGCACGAACTTTCATTTTACTCTCCGTAACTTCTCAAACTCACCTGGATTAGCGGTTATAGCCTTTCAGGTTCGCTTTCTTCAATGCAGACTCGTACTGACTAGACATCATCAGAGTTTGCACTTGAGCCATAAAGTCCATGATGACGACTACTACGATGAGTAGTGAGGTACCACCGAAATAGAACGGTACTTTCATCGCATCACGCATGAACTCCGGGATCAGGCAGATAAATGTAATGTACAGCGCACCAACCAGAGTCAGACGGGTCATTACCTTATCGATGTACTTCGCCGTTTGCTCTCCCGGACGAATTCCTGGTACAAATGCACCGGACTTCTTCAGGTTATCCGCTGTTTCACGCGGGTTGAAGACCAACGCCGTGTAGAAGAAACAGAAGAAGATGATTGCAGACGCATAGAGTAACACATAAAGCGGTTGCCCAGGCTGCAAATACAGCGAAATTGTAGTCAGCCAGTTCCAACCTGTACCGCCCCCAAACCAAGATGCAATCGTGGCCGGGAACAGAATGATGCTGGAAGCGAAGATTGCCGGGATAACCCCTGCCATATTCACTTTCAACGGCAAATGTGTGCTCTGTGCTGCGTAAACACGACGACCTTGCTGACGCTTGGCATAGTTAACGACGATACGACGCTGACCACGCTCCACGAAAACAACGAAGAAGGTTACTGCGAATACTAACACTGCAACCAACAGCAACAGAAGGAAGTGCAGGTCGCCCTGCCGCGCTTGCTCGATAGTATGGCCAATCGCCGGCGGAAGACCCGCCACAATCCCTGCGAAGATAATGATCGAGATACCGTTGCCGATACCACGTTCAGTAATCTGTTCGCCCAACCACATCAGGAACATTGTCCCGGTGACCAAGCTCACTACCGCAGTGAAGTAGAAAGCAAAGCCCGGATTAATTACCAGGCCTTGCATCCCAGGCATATTCGGCAGACCGGTAGCGATACCGATCGACTGAAATATGGCCAGCACCAGTGTACCGTAACGGGTGTACTGACTAATCTTACGACGGCCAGCCTCCCCTTCTTTCTTAATCTCTGCCAGGGTGGGGTGAACCACCGTCAGCAGCTGGATGATGATCGACGCCGAGATATACGGCATGATCCCCAACGCAAAGATAGAAGCACGGCTCAGAGCACCACCGGAAAACATGTTAAACATGTCGATGATGGTGCCCTGCTGTTGCTCAAGCAGTTTGGCAAGTACAGCGGCATCAATACCAGGGATCGGAATAAAAGAGCCAATGCGGAAAACAATCAGCGCCCCAATAACAAACAACAGTCTGCGCTTGAGTTCGCCCAGTCCACCTTTGGCACTTTGAAAATCTAATCCCGGTTGTTTAGCCATCTGCTACTTATTCCTCGATTTTACCGCCAGCAGCTTCAATCGCAGCACGAGCGCCTTTGGACACACGCAGACCGCGCAGGGTTACTGCACGATTGATTTCGCCAGACAGCATAACTTTGGCGAATTCGATCTGCGGGCCAATCACGTTAGCCGCTTTCAGCACGTTCAGGTCGATAACGTCGCCTTCGATCAGTGCGATCTCAGACAGACGAATTTCAGCAGTCACCATCGCTTTGCGAGAGGTGAAGCCGAACTTCGGCAGACGACGGTACAGCGGCATCTGGCCACCTTCGAACCCGCGACGTACGCCACCGCCAGAACGAGATTTCTGACCTTTGTGACCACGGCCACCGGTTTTACCCAGGCCAGAACCGATACCACGACCCAGACGCTTGGAAGCGTGCTTGGAGCCTTCGGCCGGAGACAGAGTATTCAAACGCATCTGTTACTCCTCAACTTTAACCATGTAGGAAACCGCGTTGATCATACCACGAACGGCAGGAGTATCCTCACGCTCTACGGTGTGACCGATGCGACGCAGACCCAGGCCAAGCAGCGTTGCCTTGTGTTTCGGCAAACGGCCGATCGCACTGCGGGTTTGAGTAATTTTGATAGTCTTTGCCATGGTCTATTACCCCAGAATTTCTTCAACGGATTTACCACGCTTGGCAGCGACCATTTCCGGAGATTTCATACTTTCCAGACCGTCGATAGTTGCACGAACCACGTTAATCGGGTTGGTGGAACCATATGCTTTAGCCAGAACGTTACGAACTCCAGCGACTTCCAGGACGGCGCGCATTGCACCACCGGCGATGATACCGGTACCTTCAGAAGCCGGCTGCATGAACACACGAGAACCCGTGTGAGCGCCCTTAACCGGGTGCTGCAGGGTGCCGCTGTTCAGCGCGACGTTGATCATGTTGCGACGGGCTTTCTCCATCGCTTTCTGGATCGCTGCCGGGACTTCACGGGCTTTGCCGTAACCAAAACCGACGCGACCGTTGCCATCACCCACTACAGTCAGTGCGGTGAAGCTAAAAATACGGCCACCCTTAACAGTCTTAGATACGCGATTTACCGCGATCAGCTTTTCCTGCAGTTCGCCAGCTTGTTTTTCGATGTGCGACATCTTACACCTCTACCTTAGAACTGAAGGCCAGCTTCACGGGCAGCATCTGCCAGTGCCTGGACACGACCATGATATTGGAAACCAGAGCGATCGAAGGACACGTCCTTGATGCCTTTTTCCAGCGCGCGTTCAGCGATAGCTTTACCTACAGCTGCTGCGGCTTCTTTGTTCCCAGTGTATTTCAGTTGTTCACTGATTGCTTTTTCTACGGTAGAAGCGGCAACCAGGACTTCAGATCCATTCGGGGCAATAACCTGTGCGTAGATGTGACGCGGGGTACGATGTACCACCAGGCGAGTTGCACCCAGCTCTTTGAGCTTGCGGCGTGCGCGGGTCGCACGACGGATACGAGCAGATTTCTTATCCATAGTGTTACCTTACTTCTTCTTAGCCTCTTTGGTACGCACGACTTCGTCGGCGTAACGGACACCTTTGCCTTTGTAAGGCTCAGGACGACGGTAAGCGCGCAGATCCGCTGCAACCTGACCGATCAGCTGCTTATCAGCGCCTTTCAGCACGATTTCAGTCTGAGTCGGGCATTCAGCAGTGATGCCTGCCGGCAGCTCATGATCAACCGGGTGAGAGAAGCCCAGGGCCAGATTCACCACGTTGCCTTTAATCGCTGCACGATAACCAACACCTACCAGCTGCAGCTTCTTAGTGAAGCCTTCGGTAACACCGATAACCATTGAGTTCAGCAGTGCACGAGCGGTACCCGCCTGGGCCCAACCGTCCACGAAGCCTTCACGCGGACCAAAGGTCAGTGCGTTATCAGCATGCTTAATTTCAACAGCGTCGTTGATAGTACGAGTCAGCTCGCCGTTTTTACCCTTGATCGAAATAACCTGACCGTTGAGTTTTACCTCTACGCCGGCAGGAATGACGACGGGTGCTTTTGCAACACGAGACATTCTTTCCTCCGATTACGCTACGTAGCAGATAATCTCGCCACCCAGGCCAGCTTGGCGGGCAGCACGATCAGTCATGACACCTTTAGAGGTAGAAACAACTGCGATACCCAGACCGGCCATAACTTTCGGCAGCTCATCTTTTTTCTTATAGATGCGCAGACCAGGGCGGCTGATACGCTGAATGCTTTCTACTACCGGCTTGCCCTGGAAGTACTTCAGTACCAGTTCCAGAACAGGCTTGGCGTCGCCTTCGATTTTGAAATCTTCAATAAAACCTTCTTCCTTCAGCACGTTGGCAATTGCCACTTTCAGCTTGGAGGAAGGCATGGTGACCGCAACTTTGTTCGCGGCCTGACCGTTACGGATACGGGTCAGCATATCCGCGATCGGATCTTGCATGCTCATCTGTCTTTACTCCCGTGATTCAATTGGTGACAATTACCAGCTAGCCTTTTTCAGACCCGGGATTTCACCGCGCATAGCGGCTTCACGGACCTTGATACGGCTCAACCCGAACTTACGCAGGAAAGCGTGCGGACGGCCAGTTTGGCGGCAGCGATTACGCTGACGGCTCGGGCTGGAATCACGCGGCAGAGTCTGCAGCTTAAGAACCGCATTCCAACGATCTTCGTCGGAAGCGTTGACATCAGAAATGATAGCCTTCAGTTCAGCGCGTTTGGCAAAGAACTTTTCAGCTAACTTCACGCGCTTGACTTCGCGTGCTTTCATGGATTGCTTAGCCATTAGTAACCCTACCTTACTTGCGGAACGGGAAGTTAAAAGCAGTCAGCAGCGCACGGCCTTCTTCGTCAGATTTCGCAGTAGTGGTAATGGTGATATCCAAACCACGAACGCGATCGACTTTGTCATAGTCGATTTCTGGGAAGATGATCTGCTCACGTACGCCCATGCTGTAGTTACCACGGCCGTCGAAAGACTTCGCAGACAAGCCACGGAAGTCACGGATACGCGGTACAGCAATAGAGATCAGACGCTCAAAGAACTCCCACATGCGTTCGCCACGCAGAGTTACTTTACAGCCGATCGGATAGCCCTGACGGATTTTGAAGCCTGCAACTGATTTGCGTGCTTTGGTGATCAACGGTTTTTGACCGGAGATTGCTGCCAGGTCAGCTGCTGCGTTATCCAGCAGTTTCTTGTCAGCGATCGCTTCACCAACACCCATGTTCAGGGTGATCTTCTCGACCCGAGGGACTTGCATGACAGAATTGTAGTTAAACTCAGTCATGAGTTTTTTAACTACTTCGTCTTTGTAGTAATCATGCAGTTTCGCCATCGTACTACTCCAAATTACTTGATAGTTTCGCCATTGGACTTGAAGAAACGGACTTTTTTGCCGTCTTCAAACCGAAAGCCTACACGGTCCGCTTTACCGGTCGCCGCATTGAAGATTGCAACGTTGGAAACCTGAATTGCGGCTTCTTTTTCAACGATGCCACCCGGTTGGTTCAGGGCCGGAACCGGCTTCTGATGTTTCTTAACCAGGTTGATGCCTTCAACGACAACTTTACCAGAAGACAGGACGTTTTTTACTTTACCGCGCTTACCTTTATCTTTGCCGGTCAGCACGATTACTTCGTCATCACGACGGATTTTCGCTGCCATGGATTCGCTCCTTAGAGTACTTCTGGTGCCAGAGAGATGATTTTCATGAACTTTTCAGAACGCAGTTCACGAGTCACCGGCCCAAAAATACGCGTACCGATCGGCTGCTCACTGTTGTTGTTCAACAGTACACAAGCATTGCCGTCAAAGCGAACGACAGATCCGTCAGGGCGACGAACACCCTTCTTGGTGCGCACCACTACCGCCTTCAGCACATCGCCTTTTTTGACCTTACCACGCGGAATTGCTTCCTTGATGGTGATCTTGATGATGTCGCCGATGCCTGCGTAGCGACGGTGCGAGCCACCCAGAACCTTGATACACATTACGCGACGCGCGCCGGAGTTATCGGCGACGTTCAGCATAGTCTGTTCTTGGATCATTTCAGTGCTCCGCTAATGTCAACTACTACTTCGAGACCCAGTTGGGCCGTTAAAAATCCCCATGATTGAGGGCGCAGCATTATAACACCGCTTCCAAAATATGGGTAGAAAAAATAAACGGCTCAAAATCTGAGCCGTTTATCATTGCTGAGACAGTGTACTGTATTACAGTACAGCTTTCTCTACAACGCGAACCAGCGTCCAGGATTTGGTCTTGGACAGCGGACGGCATTCGCGGATTTCAACCACGTCACCGATACCGCATTCGTTGTTCTCGTCATGTACGTGCAGTTTGGTCGTACGTTTGATGAATTTACCGTAGATCGGGTGCTTCACCATGCGCTCGATAGCAACAACAATGGATTTCTCCATTTTGTCGCTAACAACACGACCTTGCAGAGTACGGATTTTATCGGTCATTACGCACCCGCCTTCTCGTTCAGTAAAGTCTTAACACGTGCGATATTACGACGCACTTGCTTCAACAGGTGAGACTGTTGCAGCTGGCCGCCTGCTGCCTGCATGCGCAGATTAAACTCTTCGCGCAGCAAGTTCAGCAGCTCGGTGTTCAGCTCTTCAACACTCTTCTCACGCAGCTCGTTTGCTTTCATTACATCACCGTCTTAGTTACAAAGGTGGTTTTGATAGGCAGTTTCGCTGCTGCCAGTTTGAAGGCCTCACGGGCCAGCTCTTCAGGCACACCGTCCATCTCGTACAGGACTTTACCCGGCTGAATCAGGGCTACCCAGTACTCAACGTTACCTTTACCTTTACCCATACGAACGGCCAGCGGTTTCTCAGTGATCGGCTTGTCCGGGAACACGCGAATCCAGATTTTACCCTGACGCTTAACAGCACGAGTCATTGCACGACGCGCTGCTTCGATTTGGCGGGCAGTCAAACGGCCACGGCCAACAGCTTTCAGACCGAAAGTGCCGAAGCTAACATCCGTACCCTGCGCCAGACCGCGGTTACGGCCTTTATGCACTTTACGGAATTTTGTACGCTTAGGTTGTAACATCAGCGACTCTCCTTACTTGCGGCCTTTACGCTGCTGCTTCTTAGGCTGAGCAGCCGGTTTTTCCGGTTGTTCAACAGCAGCCATACCACCCAGGATCTCACCTTTGAAGATCCATACCTTAACGCCGATTACACCATAAGTGGTGTGCGCTTCAGAGGTGTTGTAGTCGATGTCCGCACGCAGCGTGTGCAACGGTACACGACCTTCACGGTACCATTCGGTACGCGCGATCTCAGCACCGCCCAGGCGGCCGCTGACTTCAACTTTAATACCTTTAGCGCCCAGACGCATAGCGTTCTGTACAGCACGCTTCATAGCACGACGGAACATAACGCGACGTTCCAGCTGAGAAGTGATGCTGTCAGCCACCAGTTTGGCGTCCAGTTCCGGTTTACGCACTTCGGCGATGTTGATCTGTGCCGGTACGCCTGCAATTTCTGCAACGCCCTTGCGCAGTTTTTCTACGTCTTCGCCTTTCTTACCGATAACGATACCCGGGCGAGCGGTGTGAATGGTCACACGGATGCTCTTCGCCGGACGCTCGATCACGATGCGAGAAACGGACGCTTTTTCCAGCTCTTTGTTCAGGAACTGACGAACTTTAAAGTCGCTGTCCAGGTTGTCAGCGAATTCTTTCGTATTCGCATACCAGGTAGAGTTCCAAGGCTTCACAATACCCAGGCGAATACCATTAGGATGTACTTTCTGACCCATTGCTAGTCTCCAGAGTCTCAGCGATCGGACACAACCACAGTAATGTGGCTGGTGCGCTTCAGGATACGATCAGCGCGACCTTTTGCACGCGGCATGATGCGCTTCATGGTCGGGCCTTCGTCGACGAAGATCTTGGATACTTTCAGATCATCGATGTCAGCGCCATCGTTGTGTTCTGCGTTAGCAATGGCAGATTCCAGAACCTTCTTGACCAGTACAGCCGCTTTCTTGTTGGTGTAGGTCAGAATTTCCAGAGCCTGTGACACTTTCTTACCGCGGATCAGGTCAGCCACCAGGCGAACCTTCTGAGCAGAAGAGCGAGCATGGCAATGCTTGGCAATAGTTTCCATCTCTTCCTCCTACCTTATTTCTTTTTGGCTTTTTTATCAGCCGCATGGCCGCGATAAGTACGAGTCGGCGCGAACTCACCCAGCTTGTGGCCGACCATTTCGTCGACGACAAATACCGGTACGTGCTGACGACCATTATGGACAGCGATGGTCAAACCGATCATGTTTGGAAAGACCGTTGAACGACGGGACCAAGTCTTAAGTGGCTTTTTGTCTCCGCTTTCCACCGCTTTCTCTACCTTCTTCAGCAAGTGCAGGTCAATAAAAGGACCTTTCTTGAGAGAACGTGGCATGGTTTATCCTCTAATTATTTTTTACTACGGCGACGTACGATGAATTTATCAGTACGCTTATTGCTGCGGGTCTTCTTACCTTTGGTCTGAACGCCCCACGGAGTTACCGGGTGCTTACCAAAGTTACGACCTTCACCACCACCGTGCGGATGGTCTACCGGGTTCATCGCCGTACCGCGAACGGTCGGACGAACACCACGCCAGCGTGCAGCACCTGCTTTACCCAGAACGCGCAGCATATGCTCAGCGTTACCGACTTCGCCCAGAGTGGCGCGGCAGTCAGCTGGGATTTTGCGCATTTCGCCAGAACGCAGACGCAGGGTGACATAAGCACCTTCACGCGCAACGATCTGAACGTAAGCACCAGCGGAACGAGCCAACTGGCCGCCTTTACCCGGCTTCATTTCTACGTTATGAACGGTAGAACCAACCGGGATGTTGCGCATCGGCAGGGTGTTACCCGCCTTGATCGCAGCGTCGACGCCAGATTGAATCTGATCGCCAGCTTTCAGGCCTTTCGGTGCCAGGATGTAACGGCGTTCGCCATCTTTGTACAGAACCAGCGCGATGTTCGCGGAACGGTTCGGATCGTACTCCAGACGCTCAACTACAGCCGGGATACCGTCTTTATTGCGTTTGAAGTCAATCAGACGATACTGCTGCTTGTGACCACCACCGATGTGACGAGTGGTGATGCGGCCGTTGTTGTTACGACCACCGCTCTTGCTGTTTTTTTCCAGCAGCGGGGCGAAAGGTTTGCCCTTGTGCAGCTCAGGGTTAACCACTTTAACAACGTGGCGACGACCCGGAGATGTCGGTTTACATTTAACAATTGCCATTGTTCGCTACTCCTCCGACTTACTCTGCGCCGCCGATGAAGTCCAGATTCTGGCCTTCTTTCAGGGTGACGTAAGCTTTTTTCCAGTCGCTACGACGACCGATACGCTGACCGTGACGCTTCACTTTCCCTTTAACAACCAGGGTGCGAACGGTGTCAACTTCAACTTCGAACAGTTTCTTAACTGCGGCTTTGATTTCTGCTTTGGTTGCATCAGTAGCAACTTTGAGAACGATGGTGTTGTTCTTTTCCATCGCCATAGACGCTTTTTCAGAAACGTGCGGCGCGCGCAGTACTTTCAGCAGACGTTCTTCACGGATCATGCCAGCATCTCCTCAACTTGCTTAACAGCGTCAGCAGTCATAACCACTTTGTCGAAGGCGATCAGGCTAACCGGGTCGATGCCTGCTACGTCGCGTACGTCAACCTTGTACAGGTTGCGAGCGGCCAGGAACAGGTTCTCGTCGACTTCGCTGGTTACAATCAGCACATCATCCAGCGCCATCTCTTTCAGTTTCTGTGCCAGCAGCTTGGTTTTCGGTGCTTCAACAGAGAACTTCTCGACGACGATCAGACGATCTTGACGTACCAGTTCGGACAGGATGCTTTTCAGCGCGCCGCGGTACATCTTTTTGTTAACTTTTTGACTGTGATCCTGCGGACGTGCAGCGAAGCTCACACCACCAGAACGCCAGATCGGGCTCTTGATAGAACCAGAACGCGCACGGCCGGTGCCTTTCTGACGCCACGGTTTTTTACCGGAGCCAGTAACTTCAGCACGGGTCTTCTGAGCACGAGTACCCTGACGGGCACCGGCTGCATAAGCCACAACAACCTGGTGAACCAGCGCTTCGTTGAAATCACGACCGAAGGTAGTTTCGGAAACAGTCAGCGCGCTTTGCGCGTCTTTCAATACTAATTCCATTGCTATCTCCTCACGCCTTCACAGCCGGTTTAACGATCAGGTCGCCACCGGTCGCACCCGGGACTGCACCTTTAACCAGCAGCAGGTTGCGCTCAGCGTCAACACGTACTACGTCCAGGCTCTGAACGGTTACACGCTCGTTGCCCAGGTGACCTGCCATTTTCTTACCCTTGAACACTTTGCCCGGAGTCTGGTTCTGACCGATAGAACCCGGAACGCGGTGAGACAGGGAGTTACCATGGGTAGCGTCCTGAGTACGGAAGTTCCAGCGCTTAACAGTGCCGGCGAAACCTTTACCTTTGGAGATACCGGTAACGTCTACTTTTTTAACGTCAGCGAAGATTTCTACGGAGATGTTCTGGCCGATGGTGAACTCTTCACCTTCAGACAGACGGAATTCACGCAGAACGCGGCCAGCTTCAACGCCAGCTTTCGCGAAGTGACCCGCTTCCGGTTTGGTTACACGGTTAGCTTTCTTGCTACCAGTGGTAACCTGGATGGCGCGGTAGCCGTCGTTGTCCAGATCTTTGACCTGAGTAACGCGGTTTGCTTCGATTTCGATAACGGTTACAGGGATAGAAACGCCATCTTCAGTGAAGATGCGGGTCATACCCACTTTTTTCCCGACTAAACCAATCATTGTTTCAACCTCTCAATCGCTCAATGTCCTGATTAACCCAGGCTGATCTGCACGTCTACACCGGCAGCCAGATCCAGACGCATCAGAGCATCAACGGTTTTCTCGGTTGGCTCAACGATGTCAACCAGACGCTTGTGAGTGCGGATTTCGTACTGATCACGCGCGTCTTTGTTGACGTGCGGGGAGATCAGAACGGTAAAGCGCTCTTTGCGGGTCGGCAGCGGGATCGGACCACGGACTTGCGCACCAGTGCGCTTGGCAGTCTCGACGATTTCCGCGGTTGATTGATCGATCAGACGATGATCAAATGCTTTCAGGCGGATACGGATTCTTTGGTTCTGCATGAGACCAGAGCTCCAATTATTTTATAAACGTAGAAAATTACTCCTCGCACCCATTTCGATTGACGGGGGAGTGTAATCGTTCATTTCATAACTCCCATATCGGGAGTATTGTTTGGCGGAAGATACCGCCGCTGATCGAAATCAGGCTGCCAATATTAGGCAAGCCCGCGCATTATACTTAGATCTGGCCAGGAAGCAAGGCCGGATGCAAAATAACCAGCGTTAGCGGCGCATCTCACCATGAAAAAGGGCGCCATAGCGCCCTTTCTCGTGTCATTGCCTGACTATCGATTACTCGATAACTTTAGCAACAACGCCCGCACCAACGGTACGGCCGCCTTCGCGGATTGCGAAGCGCAGACCGTCGTCCATGGCGATCGGGTGGATCAGGGTAACAACCATCTTGATGTTGTCGCCCGGCATGACCATCTCTACGCCTTCCGGCAGTTCGATGGTACCAGTCACGTCAGTAGTACGGAAGTAGAACTGCGGACGGTAGCC
>NZ_JBIUCY010000026.1:0-29642 GCF_044540725.1 Edwardsiella sp. A.80236 | reverse complement strand
ATTTTGGCATTCCGAGGAATGCTTAATACGAATCTTGCGAGTGCCCACACAGATTGTCTGATAATTTGTTAAAGAGCAATGACTTAGGAGCTTTGCTTCACTAAGTCGAGGCAGCGTATGTTACGCTTTCCTCGGTGAGTGTCAACGATTAATTTCTCGTTTTTCACTTCACTCTCCCCGGCTCATCTTGTGATGTTGTTCACAAGTGCCGTGTCGATGGAGGCGCATTATAGGGAGATTACGCCGCCTGACAAGCCCTAATTACAACTTTTTTATCATTCGACCACTTTACATACAGAGTGCGTTATTTTCATACCTTTTCCGGCCTCCGCTGATGGGAAATAGCTAAAAGAAAGGGCAGCCATCGGGCTGCCCTCGTATTGCGCCATCGTGAATTACTGCTGTGCCACGATCTGCTCGCCGTCCAACGCCAGGGTAATCGGTTTGCCCGGCAACAGTTTCCCGGACAGGATCTGTTGTGCCAACGGGTTTTCGATCTCCTGTTGGATGGCTCGCTTCAACGGACGTGCGCCATAAACCGGGTCGAAGCCGGCCTGAGAGAGCTGATCCAACGCCGCCTCGCTCATCGTGACGCTGTAGCCCTTCTCTTCCAACCGCTGATACAACCGCTGCAACTGGATGCGGGCGATCGCCTTAATGTTCTCCTGACCCAACGGATGGAAGACCACCGTCTCATCGATACGGTTGATGAACTCTGGTCTAAAGTGGTGGGTGACCACGCTCATGACCAACTCTTTCATCTCGCCATAGCTCAGCTCGCCGAAGCGATCCTGGATCAGATCAGAGCCCAAGTTTGAGGTCATGATCACCACCGTGTTACGGAAGTCCACGGTACGACCCTGGCCATCCGTCAAGCGACCATCATCCAACACCTGCAGCAGGATGTTAAACACATCCGGATGCGCCTTCTCGACCTCGTCGAGCAGGATGACCGAGTAAGGACGACGACGCACCGCTTCGGTCAGATAACCGCCCTCTTCATAGCCGACATATCCCGGAGGCGCCCCGACCAAACGCGATACGGAGTGCTTCTCCATAAATTCAGACATGTCGATACGCACCATGGCGTCATCGCTGTCGAACAGGAAGTTAGCCAACGCCTTGCACAACTCGGTCTTACCTACCCCGGTCGGCCCCAAGAAGAGGAAAGAGCCGATGGGACGATTCGGATCGGACAAACCGGCCCGGCTACGACGGATGGCGTTAGAGACCGCCTCAACCGCCTCATTCTGGCCGACGACGCGTTTATGCAGCTCATCTTCCATACGCAGCAGTTTCTCTCGCTCACCTTCCAGCATGCGCGATACCGGAATACCGGTCCAGCGTGCCAACACTTCGGCAATCTCGACATCGGTAACCTTATTACGCAGCAGCTTCATGCTCTTGCCTTCAGCCTGTGTCGCCGACTGCAACTGCTTCTCCAGATCTGGCAGCTTGCCATACTGGATCTCCGACATCTGCGCCAAATCGCCGCTACGCCGTGCCTGCTCCAGGGCGATCTTCGCCTGCTCGATCTCGGCTTTAATATTCTGGGTGCCCGTTAACGCGGCCTTCTCCGCCTTCCACTCTTCCTCTAGTGAGGCGTAGTCACGCTCCTTCTCCTCCAGCTCGCTATTCAGGATCTCCAGACGTTTCTTACTGGCCTCGTCGGACTCCTTCTTCAGCGCCTGCTGCTCCAGTTTAAGCTGGATGATACGCCGTTCCAGACGATCCAACGCTTCCGGTTTAGAGTCGATCTGCATCCGGATGCTGGAGGCGGCCTCATCGATCAGGTCGATGGCCTTATCGGGCAACTGTCGATCGGCAATATAACGGTGTGACAACGTCGCCGCCGCCACGATAGCCGGATCGGTGATCTGCACATGGTGGTGCAGTTCATAACGCTCTTTCAAGCCACGCAGGATAGCGATGGTATCCTCGACGGAGGGCTGCGCGACATAAACCTTCTGGAAACGGCGCTCCAGCGCGGCATCCTTCTCAATATATTGACGGTATTCGTCCAGGGTCGTTGCCCCGACGCAGTGCAACTCGCCGCGCGCCAATGCCGGTTTCAGCATGTTCCCGGCATCCATCGCGCCGTCGGCCTTGCCGGCGCCGACCATGGTATGCAACTCGTCGATAAACAGGATGACGCTGCCCTCCTGCTTCGCCAGATCGTTCAGCACCGCCTTCAGGCGCTCTTCGAACTCCCCACGGAACTTCGCCCCGGCGATCAACGCCCCCATATCCAAGGAGAGCACACGCTTATTCTTCAAGCCTTCCGGCACTTCACCGTTAATGATGCGCTGAGCTAACCCTTCGACGATGGCGGTCTTACCGACCCCCGGCTCCCCGATCAGTACCGGGTTATTCTTGGTACGGCGTTGCAGAACCTGGATGGTGCGGCGGATCTCTTCGTCACGCCCGATCACCGGATCCAGCTTGCCCTGCTCGGCACGTTCGGTCAGGTCGATGGTGTACTTCTTCAGCGCCTGGCGCTGATCTTCGGCATTCTGATCTTCCACTTTCTCTCCTCCACGCAACTGCTCAATGGCAGCGCTAAGTTTCTGCGCAGAGGCACCGGCGGCCTTCAGCATATCGGCCAATTTGCCGCGCTCTTCCATCGCGGCCAAGATAAACAACTCGGACGATATGTACGTGTCGTTGTGCTTTTGCGCTAACTTATCACACAGGTTGAGAACCCGAATTAACTCATTGGATGGTTGAACATCGCCACCCGTACCTTCTACCTGCGGTAGACGGCTAATAGCCTGCTCCAGCGACTGGCGAAACGCGCCGATATCGACGCCCGCAGAGGCCAGCAGCGGACGAACCGTGCCCCCATCCTGATTGAGCATCGCGCTCATCAGATGTATCGGTTCAATAAATTGGTTGTCACGCCCGAGTGCCAAAGACTGGGCGTCAGCGAGGGCTAACTGGAACTTGTTGGTTAAGCGATCCAGACGCATGATTCCTCCGAGACATATGCAAATTGCTTCTGGAGAATAAGTGTGGTCTAGACTGCACTTTTCAACCAAACTGTGACAATTATTTAATTATTTTTTGTGCAACGGAGGGTGGCACGCGAAGCGTACAGCGCTGTCGCCCCCCTGGGCGCGCCCAGGCGACCCAGTAGGCGAACAGAGACTCAGGAGAACCAGATCAGCGAGGCCATACGCCCGGTCTGGGCGGCTCGGCGGTAGGAAAAGAAGCGTTGTGGATCGCTCAGCGTGCAGCAGTCGCCACCGCTGATATCGCGGACACCGACCGCCTGGAGACGCAGGCGCGCCAGCGCGTAGATATCCGCCAAATATTTGCCCCCCGCGACGGGTTGGAAGGCCGTCACGCTGGCGGCATCTTGCTCGATAAACTGCTCACGCACCTCGGGCCCCACCTCGAAAGCCGTCGGTCCGATGGCTGGCCCCAGCCAGGCCAGGATGTGTGGGGGCTCGGCGGCAAAGCAGGCTAAGGTCTGCTCTAACACCCCATGACACAGCCCGCGCCAACCCGCATGGGCCGCTGCGACCTCATCGCCCCGTAGGCTGGTGAACAGAACCGGCAGACAGTCCGCCGTCATCACCGCGCAGACCTGCCCCGGAGTACGGGTATAGGCCGCATCGGCGCGCACATCTCTCTCTTCCGCCGAATCCGTCAGCGTCAATACTCGAGTACCGTGCACCTGCTCTAACCAGATCGGCGGCGTCGGGAGTTGCAATGCCTGACACAGGCGCTGGCGGTTGGCCTCCACCTGCTCGGGCACATCGCCCACATGCAGCCCAAGATTGAGTGAGGCATAGGGTGCCTGGCTCACACCGCCCTCACGGGTCGTGGAGCACGCCGAGACGCGCGCTGGCGCCGCCCAGCGCGGCGTGATCAGTTTCATAGCCAGTCCATCTCATCCTTAAAGGTTTCGGCATCCTCTTGCATCACCGCGATCAGACGCTGCATATCTTCCGGAATCGGCGCGTGCCACTCCATCTCGATACCGCTAATCGGGTGGTAAAGACGCAGCATGGTCGCATGCAGAGCCTGGCGATCGAAGGCGCGCAGCGTCTGGATAAATTCCGGCGAGGCATCACGCGGCGGACGCGGGCAGCCACCGTACAGTTGATCGCCCACCAGCGGGTGGTTGATGTGCGCCATATGAACACGGATCTGGTGCGTTCGTCCGGTCTCCAGACGTAGGCGCAGGCGTGTATGGGCGCGGAAATGTTCCATGATCCGGTAGTGAGTCACCGCCGGTTTCCCCATCGGATGCACCGACATATGGGTACGTTTCGTCGGATGGCGCGCGATCGGCTCACGCACCGTGCCCCCCGCGGTCATGGTACCAATCGCGACGGCCTCATATTCACGGGTGATTTCACGCAGCTGCAACGACTCGACCAGACGCGTCTGCGCCGGCACCGTCTTCGCAACCACCATCAACCCGGTGGTGTCTTTATCCAGGCGATGTACGATCCCGGCGCGCGGCACATCGGCGATCTGAGGGTAATAATGCAGCAGCGCATTCAACACCGTGCCGTCGGGATTACCGGCGCCCGGGTGAACCACCAGATCACGGGGCTTATTGATCACCAGGATATCCTCGTCTTCATAGACGATATCCAGCGCGATATCCTGCGCTTCCCAGCGGTTCTCTTCCTCAATCAGCGCATCAATGGCAATATGCTCACCACCCAGCACCTTCTCCTTGGGCTTATTGATGATGATCCCATTGACGCTGACGCGATCCTCAAGGATCCACTCTTTGATGCGTGAACGTGAATAATCAGGGAACAATTCCGCCAACGCCTGATCTAAACGTTGGCCGAGCTGGGATTCCGTCACCGTCGCGGTGAGTTGTACTTGTTGTGCCATAGTGAGTTTCTTTCGTTAACGTTGGGTTTTCTCGGCGTTGCCGTTTAAAATAGTGTGCTATTGTAGCTGGTCTTTGCCGGGAGCTTAACGGAGAGCCGCCCGGAACAACATAAAAAGGGTAAGCAAAACGTCATGACGCGTATCAAATATCTGGTGGCTGCCACCACGTTGAGCCTGGCGCTGGTTGGTTGCTCCAGCTCTAAAGAGGCGGTGCCCGACAATCCGCCTGCCGAAATCTACGCTACCGCACAGCAAAAGCTGCAGGACGGTAACTTTAAAGCGGCGATTACGCAACTGGAAGCGCTGGATAACCGTTATCCATTTGGCCCTTACTCTCAGCAGGTACAGTTGGATCTGATCTATGCCTATTATAAGTCGGCCGACCTGCCGATGGCACAGGCTACCATCGATCGCTTCATCCGCCTAAATCCAACCAGCCAAAATATGCCCTATGTGCTCTACATGCGCGGCCTGACCGACATGGCTATGGACGATAGCGCATTGCAAGGCTTCTTCGGTATTGACCGCTCCGACCGTGACCCGGAGCATGCCCGCCAGGCTTTCCGTGATTTCAGCCAGCTGGTACAGCGTTATCCCAACAGCCAATACAGTAGCGATGCGACCAAACGACTCATCTTCCTAAAAAACCGTCTGGCAAAACATGAGTTAGCCGTCGCACGCTTCTATACCAAACGCGGTGCCTATGTCGCCGTGGTCAACCGTGTCGAGCAGATGCTACGTAACTACCCGGATACTCAGGCGACGCGTGATGCGCTGCCACTGATGGAGAACGCCTACCGTCAGTTGGGTCTGATGAGCGAAGCCGCCAAAGTACAGAAGATCATCGCCTTCAATGGCGATAACGCCTAATAGCATAGTCGCATAACGGCTATGAGTAACGACAAAAGGCAGCCAATGGCTGCCTTTATTTTTATCATCCTGGCGAGCGAGGCAATGGAGTGAACGGAAACAACGCCATCCCCATGCTAGATTTCAGCCAAAGCACAGCCCAGGCTATACCACCTTTTCTGCCGCCAACCTTTTCATCATGCGCATAAATTTCCGCTGACTCAAGCGCTATTTTCAGCACTTTTCACCAGAGTCACAAAACCATCTAACTTTGCAAAAAGTGACAAAAATCCGTGATTTTCTTCTCACACTTTGCGCCACGGCGCGTTATGCTGAAATTACCAAGACGGAAAAGACAGAGAGGTATCTGTATGACTATCAGCATCACCAGCAAACAAATGGAAATCACTGCTGCCATCCGTGAACATGTCGAAGACCGTCTCAGCAAACTGGACAAATGGCAAACGCATCTGATCAACCCGCACATTATTCTGTCCAAGGATCCGCAGGGGTTCGTGGTTGACGCCACCATCAATACCCCCAATGGGCAACTGGTCGCCAGCGCTAAACATGAAGATATGTATGCGGCGATCAACGAGTTGCTGAATAAATTGGAGCGCCAGTTAAACAAGGTACAGCATAAAGGTGAGGCTCGCCGCGCACACACCAGCGTAAAAGAGGCCAATTTGCAGGCGGCTAGCGAAGAATAGCCTAGAAGTAGCGACTTAACCTGCCATAACGCGCCCCATCGGGCGCGTTTTTCGTTATGGCAAAAACGTTGACAGAGAAAAAGTATCACAGGTAACGTAAGGCTATCCCACACATTGGAGCCGCCTCATGCCGGGTCGTTTATCTTTCTTTCATTGCCGCTTTTTTACCCCCTGTCGCTTGGGAGGCTGCTTTCTACCTTAAAAGGGCAACGAAAGAACGATGTGCAGCCTCCCCCGGGGAGGCTTTTTTATGTGCGTAAACTATGGCATCAAATCGATTAATAAGGGCAACCGATGAGCACATCCAATCCGTTACTGACGCTACGCGAGCAGATCAGCGCCGTCGACAGCCAACTGTTGACCCTGCTGGGTGAACGTCGTCGCTTGGCCGAGCAGGTCGCCCAGGCCAAGCAGGCGCTACACCATCCGGTACGCGACCTCACCCGTGAACGCGAACTGCTACAACGGCTGATCGAGCAGGGCAAACCCCTACAGCTGGATGCCCACTTCATCACACGCCTGTTTCAACTGATCATCGAGGAGTCAGTCCTCACTCAGCAAGCCTTGCTGCAACAGGCTCACCAGGCGGCAGAGACCTCGGCACGTATCGCCTTCCTCGGCCCGAAAGGCTCATACTCCCATCTGGCCGCCCGGCGCTATGCCGCCCGCCATTTCGAGCAAGCCATCGAGTGCGGTTGTCAGCGTTTTGCCGATATCGTCGCCCTGGTCGAGAGCGGCCAAGCCGACTATGCCGTACTACCGCTAGAAAATACCTCCTCCGGCTCGATCAACGAGGTCTATGATCTGCTGCAACACACCAGCCTGTCGATTGTCGGCGAGCTGACGCTGACGATCGATCACTGCCTACTGGTCAACGGCGAGAGCGATCTGAAGCAACTGACCACCATCTATAGCCATCCGCAACCCTTCCAACAGTGCAGCCAGTTTCTCAACCGCTACCCACAGTGGAAGATCGAATATTGTGAAAGCACCGCCGCCGCGATGGAACAGGTCGCCGCCTTGCGCTCTCCTCAGGTAGCGGCACTCGGCAGCGCCGCCGGCGGCCAGCTATATGGCCTACAAGCCCTGGCTCACGATCTGGCTAACCAGACACAGAATATGACACGCTTCATCGTGTTGGCGCGTAAGGCCATCGAGGTCAACAGCCAGGTCGCCGCCAAGACGACCCTGATCATGGCCACTGGGCAACAGCCTGGCGCACTGGTCGACGCACTGCTGGCCTTCCGCGAACAGCACATCGTCATCACGAAGTTGGAGTCACGTCCCATCAACGGCAACCCGTGGGAGGAGATGTTCTATCTGGATGTGCAGGCTAACCTCAATCATCCCGCCATGCAGCAGGCGCTGCATGCGTTGCGCTCACTGACGCGCTCACAGAAAGTACTGGGCTGCTACCCGAGTGAGAACGTCATACCGGTCAGCAACGGCACACCATCGTAATAGCGCCCCACGGATCGCCGCCGCTCAACGGCGGCGATCGTGCGCCTGGCGCAACAACGTCCGGCTCTCTTGCTGAAAGTGTTGAGCATGGTCGCCAAACCAGTGTGCGACACGTTGAAAAGCGGTAACGAAGGCCGCCTTATCTCGCCCCTCCAGCAGTCGTATCGCCTCACCGAAGCGCTGGTGATAGCGCTTAATCAAGGCCAGATTGTCTGCCGATGCCATGATGATATCAGCATACAGTTGGGCATCCTGGGCGAACAGCCGCCCAACCATCATCAACTCCAGGCGATAGATCGGCGATGATAGCGTCAGTAACTGTGCCAGGCTGACATTCTCCTCCGCCAAATGCAGACCATAGGCAAAGGTCGTGAAATGGCGCAGCGCCTGGATGAAGGCCATGTTCTGATCATGATCGACGGCACTGATAGGATGCAGACGCGCCCCCCAAACTTGTAACTGCTCCAGCAGCCATTGATAAGCCTGCGGCTGACGCCCATCACAATACACGATCACCTGCTTGGCAAAACTGTCCACATCGGGACCAAACATGGGGTGTAATCCCAGCACAGGACCGGTATGGGCCGCCAACATCGCCTGCAACGGCGCAGCCTTCACCGACGCCAGATCGACCAGCAAACAATCCGCCGGTAAGGTCGGCAGGCGGGCGATCACCGCCTCGGTGAGAGGGATCGGCACGCTCACCACCACCATCCCCGCATCGGCGCATAGCGCCTCGGCCTGCGGCCAGTCCTGTGGCTCAAGGATGCGTACCTGATACCCGGAGAGACGGAGCATCCGAGTAAACAAGGCGCCCATCTTTCCGCCGCCACCGACGATCACCACCGGACGCAAGGTGGGATTTAACGCCTTAAAGCCTTTCTCATTCTCGCTGGAGTACGATTCCCGCATCACCCGGCGTAAGACATCCTCGATCAGATCCGGCGAGACACCGAGCTGCTCCGCCTCGGCCCGGCGCGAGGCGAGCATCGCCGCCTCGCGTTCTGGCACATAGACCGGCAACCCGTAATGGCTCTTCACCTCGCCGACCCGCGCGACCAATTCCAGGCGGCGCGCCAGTAGCGCTAATAACGCCTTATCAACCTCATCAATCTCGTCGCGCAACGCGCTCAGTTCCGCCACCATGAGCTTACCTCTCCCCTCGCCCTATGCCTGACAGCTGCTGGTGCATCGCACGCAGTAAGGTTTCTGTCGTCGCCCAATCAATACACCCATCCGTCACCGAGACACCATATTGCATCGCGCTACGCGCCTGCTCCGAACTCTGATTACCTGCAAACAGGTGACTCTCCAGCATCACGCCGATGATCGAACGATTACCCACAGCCAGTTGCGCCATCACCGCCTCGGCGACCTGGGGCTGACGGCGATAATCTTTATTGGAATTACCATGACTGCAATCGATCATCAGGCGTGGAGGAAGGCCGGCCTGTACCATCTGCGCCTCACATTGCGCCACATCCTGCGCGCTATAGTTCGGCACCGCGCCACCGCGCAGGATCACATGACCGTCGGGATTGCCTTGCGTCTGCAACAAACAAACCTGCCCCGCCTGATTGATACCCACAAAACGGTGTGGCATCGCCGCCGCCTTCAACGCGTTGATCGCCGTCGCCAGGCTACCATCGGTACCATTTTTAAACCCGACGGGCATCGACAGGCCTGAGGCCATCTCACGATGGGTCTGTGACTCGGTGGTACGGGCGCCGATGGCAGACCAGCTAAACAGATCACCCAGGTATTGGGGCGAGTTAGGGTCCAAGGCCTCCGTCGCCAGTGGCAATCCCATTTCGACCAGTTGCAGCAGCAGGCGCCGCGCAATATGCAGACCCGCCTCAACATCAAATGAGCCATCCATATAGGGATCGTTAATCAATCCCTTCCACCCCACGGTGGTACGCGGCTTCTCGAAATAGACCCGCATGACGATATAGAGCCGATCGCTCAGTGTCTCAGCCAAGCGCCGTAAACGGGCGGCATACTCCAGGGCCGCATCGACATCGTGGATCGAGCAGGGGCCACAGATCACCAACAACCGATCATCATCGCCGGCAAGGATCCGCGCGATCGTCTGGCGCGAGGCAGCGATCTGCGTCTGCTGTGCCGCATTGAGCGGGAAACGCGCCTTCAATGCCTCCGGCGTGATCAAGATCTGTTCGTCGCTGATATGCACATTATTAACCGCATCTTTTTGCATCATCGAAATATCCGCCTGTCTGGTCATGGTGCCCGGGGTCAGCCCGGGACGCTCTCCTGTGGTGTTTACATTAACAGCTATCGTAAAGTTTTCAATCCATAATCGTAAAGATAATCGCACAGTTATCTTTACAGGCTCAACGGCAGCAAATTTTGAAGCAACACGCAGTTTCCTGGTGACTCACCCCCACCGGTTAATATCACATGATAAGATGGCGCCGTTTTCAGGAGGGAGCATGTTAACAGTCATCATTGTCGACGATGAGCAACCGGCACGCGACGAACTCGCTACGCTGCTCCAACGCTATCCAGATATCGAGCTGGTCGCCAGTTGCGCCAATGCGTTGGAAGCCATTCCCCAGATCCATCGCCTGCGGCCCAGCGTGCTCTTCCTCGATATTCAAATGCCACGCATCAGTGGGCTAGAACTGGTGAACATGTTGGATCCCGACACCTTGCCCTACATCGTGTTTATCACCGCCTTCGACGAATACGCCATCCAAGCCTTTGAGCGGCATGCCTTCGACTATCTCCTTAAACCGATCGATACGGCCCGACTACACAAGACCCTTGAGCGCCTACTCCGTGGCAACGAATTACGCCAGAATTTGCATCCCCTGCAAGAACCGCAGCTTAAACACATTCCTTGCCACGGCTTAAACCGTATCTTCTTGCTCAAACTGGAGGAGGTCGAGTATCTGTCATCGGAGCTCAGCGGCATCCATGTTGTCGGTAACCAACAAAGTGGTTACACCCAGCTGACACTCAAAACCCTGCAAGAAAAAACACCGCTGATCCGCTGCCATCGTCAATATATGGTTAACGTCGATCGTCTCAAGGAGATCCAGTTACTGGATAATGGTGCGGCAGAAGTCCTCACCCAAAGTGGTAAGCGTATTCCGGTCAGCCGACGTTACTTAAAAAACTTAAAGGAGCACCTCGGTATCGCCTAAGTGCCCACCATCGATTAGCATAGCTAATAAAAATCGACGGAAAGAATTAAGCATGGTCCAACCATCGCATCTCCTCCATGATGGCGAACGCTTCTCTTGCCATGAGAAACGAGCCTCTTGTTTAAGCCAGTGTATTGATTAATAAGATAACTACTCCAGTCAGCACCGCGCAATATTCTCGCGTCTCGATTTTTCGCCCCGCGCACTCAAACACATTGCTCAATAAATACCTCTAGCGGGTTAATCTGATGCAATGCTTACTAATATCTTGCGAGTATCTATAATAAAGAGAGACTGATTGTTGTGGCGTAGCTCGGTAATTCCGAGTAAATTCTGCGTAAATACAGCAGATTAAAAATCTCACTGCTTTTTTGCACTTTTATATCGGATTTGCACTAAATAACCAGTATATTGTCCAGGTTATATTAATTTATAGCGATGTGATGAGTCCTCTCTGACGGTGTTAGTTATGATGAATACAACAGTCACCTATGAAGCCAAAGGCTATGAAGATATCCCGGCACTGTTATCCTTTATGCAACAACAGTTACAATGCGGGCGACTCACCCTCGACATGACCTCGGAAGACTTCTATGCCAAGGCGATGATTAGCCGACTGAGTAATGGTGCGCGCTTTATGACCATGAGCGCCTGTGGCTATAATATTACCCATCACATCGCGCATGCTCAGCAAAGCCGGGTACTCTACCTCATCTACTCAGACCATAAGATGCAATGGGGCGAGGAGGGGTTAAACTGCACCTTACCTTACCGCGACTCCTTTCTGATCGACAGCTCAAAAGGCTTTCAAATCTCGTCACCGGGTTACCAGCAAACGCGTTCCTTTGCTATCCCCTTCTCGTTACTGGGGGATCGCTTAGAGCATGTCATCCAAGGCTTGATCGGGCGTAAACTCTCATCGATTAAATATGGTGACGAGATCAATAAAATCATGTCAACCACGCAGCATGCCCCCGGCCTAGCCGAGCGCTTAGATATTGTCACCAACTTAATCAAGGTCATCACTTATAATGAAAAGCAAGAAAACAACAGTAAATATGAACTGATCGTCAAGAAAATCACTATGAATATCTATGACGAATCATTATCACTCCCCCAGTTGGCACAACTATGCGCCATGTCAGCGCGCAACATTCAATATATACTCGCCTCTCATGGCACCACCTTCAATCGTCTCAGTGCCGATATTCGCCTGAAGTTACTCTGTGATAACCTACAGAAGATGAAGCATAAGAAATTGAATGAGATCGTTTTTCTAAGTGGTTACAACTCCTTCTCAACCGCGGCCCGCCACTTTAAGCGGAAGTTTAATCAGTCGATTACCGACTACCTCCAGCAAAACCAAGCTTAATCCAGCAATATGGCTATAAGGCATATTTAATATAATAGCTAGGCAATGACTCCTGGTAATAGTCACGAAAGTGGCGTGATGCCGTCAAAAAGGAGCGATAGCCACAGCGCTTGACAATGTCACTTAACGAGCGAGTGGGTGTATGCTGCATCTCCTGTAACAAACAGGTCAGACGCGCCTGTACCAAGAGTACCTGAAAACGTGTATTTTGCTGAGAGAATACATACTGGATAGAGCGTTTCGACATACCACTGATGTGTACTAACTTGGCAAGCGAAAAGTCGGTACTCCGACAATGTGTGAGAATGAGGTTATTAAGATAATCGAATTTATTAAGCGCGCGCCGTGTCGAAATATTACTCGAGATAATCAAAAGATTAATCAGCACGGTGATCTTCTCGGTTAACGCTGCCGCGGTATGGCTTTCCGCCGCCATGCTGGTGATCAGTTTACCGAAGGGAAGTGTCGATGCCAGCCGTCCATCGAATAGGCGTTCGACGGCTGCAGCATATTGTCCAAAACACGCTTCCGGCAATAATACCGACACTGTCGAGCGCAATAGTGATGAGGCCATACTAAATGGCTGCGCACCATTCAGCAAAAGACACTCTTTACTCCGCACCGTAATAGCACGGCCATCGAGAGTACATTGCAACGGTGTTTCCGTGTATACCAGACCATAAACGGGTCTTGAATGCTCATACTTCTCGATCATCCCGGGCGTGGTCCGGATCACCACGACACGAGCACCATTAGCTAGCTGATGTATCTCGCTCTCGCCAAAAAAATCATCCTGTTGTGCATTAATTCTTATCCTACCACACGCCGTATGCTGCTGAAAAAAATGGCTCCAAGCAGTAAAATTTTCAATACCATAAGTGAACAGCGAATGTGTAATGATCTCGGCCATCGTCGCTCCGCACCCGCATAAAAATGGAACAAGTCAAAGTGCTATCATGATTAATCCGCTGATAATGTCATACATCTCTTATCAATGTTTTTATTCACGCTCAGCGACATCCTATCGATACGATTAATAAGACATCTCGCAACGGAATAATAAATACCCCTGGTTGCTAATAGATAATTATCGCGTAGTAATCCCGCCATACCTATCGCTATCTCAGCATATCCTCTCCAGATAACAATATCTGGGGAGATCATTTTCACCAATAGACTAATGAACGCTATCTTTTATTATTAATCACACTCTATAATAAATAATCCCTGGCGCTGCTTAAATTGACTATAAAATTAATTAAACGCTATGATTGCCCTTCCAGCCTCAGCGAATCCCTCCAGAACAGCATCTGCCGCTATCGGGTGCCACGCCTCACATCCTGCCCACGCACTGTGAGGCGGGACTCCAGCGGCATACTCTCGCCCTGCCTGGCTATGATAGAACGCACACTCATCACATGTATTCAATTCGCGCAATTAATTACATAATGTGCATAACATTCTGTTCAATTAATTAACCCTATGCACAGGCGCTCCCAGCGGCATGCCACTAAGAAAACACGGCGACTTAAGTCATTACCACGATGCTATAGGCTCAGATAAATAGGTAAGAGGACTCCATTCCCAGAGCGGCAAAACAACACATCGATAATTATAAGCAGAATAATGAATTTTACTTGTTCGCTACCACGTATGGGAAAGCACACACTACGTGACTGTTTACCACCATCATCAAAGTTATTAACAAAAAAAGAATGTCTTACCGCTAAGCCAGACCATCTCAGCTGACTCACTCGATATTTCCTTTTATTTTCTCAACAATAGTTTATGCAGATCAATTTCCATTCTGATTATATTCTTTATTTTTATAAAGGGAGAGCAATCTCCCAGAATCATAGCCAGAACAACTAGAGTATTAATCCACATATATCACAAGCGATATCGTTAATCCCCGGTTCTCGCATCATCTTGCGCAAAGATCCGGGAGAATAAGAAAAAAGGGAATCTATGGTCACGCTACAATTTGCCATTATCATCATCTGTCTATTGCTGGGAACACGCTATGGCGGGATGGGGCTCGGATTGATCAGTGGTATTGGTCTCTTCGTTCTCACTTTTGTTTTCGACTTAGTCCCCGGGAAGCCCCCTGTCGAGGTGATCCTGACCATTCTAGCCGTCATTGGCTGTGCCGCGGTACTGCAAACGGCCGGCGGGCTGAATGTCATGATGCAGTTCGCCGAGCGCCTGCTGCGTCGTCACCCACAACACATCACCATCCTGGCTCCCCTCACCACCTGGACGCTAACCTTCCTGTGCGGAACGGGCCATGTGGTCTATACCATGTTCCCCATCATCGCAGATATCGCCCTGAAAAAGGGTATCCGCCCAGAACGTCCGATGGCTGTCGCCTCCGTGGCCTCACAGATGGCGATCACCGCCTCTCCGGTCTCCGTCGCGGTCGTCTCGTTAGTCTCCATCCTCGGTGCGGCACACGGTATTGGCCAAGCATTCACTATCCTGGATATTCTGTCAGTTTCCGTACCGGCCTCCTTGTGCGGGGTTCTGGTCGCCGCGCTGTGGAGTCTCCGTCGCGGTAAAGATCTGGATAAGGACCCGGTCTTTCAAGAGAAGCTCAAAGATCCCGAACAGCGCGCCTATATCTATGGTGACAGCCAAACCCTGCTGAATCAGACGTTCCCCAAACAGGCTTACTGGGCAACCTGGATCTTCTTCGCTGCCATCGCCGTCGTGGTCCTGCTCGGCGCCTTTGCCGATCTACGTCCCGCCTTTGAGGTCAAAGGGGTTCTGAAACCATTATCGATGAACCTGGTGATTCAGATGATGATGCTGATCGCCGGCGCCATCATCCTGATGTCTTGCAAAGTGAAGCCGGGTGAAATCTCTAACGGGGCGGTCTTCAAGGCGGGCATGGTCGCGATCTTCTCCGTATTCGGCGTCGCCTGGATGAGCGATACCTTCTTCCAAGCCCATATGCAGGATCTACGTCTGGTGCTGGAAGATGTGGTCAAGAGTCATCCCTGGACCTACGCCTTGGTACTGTTCCTGGTTTCCAAGCTGGTCAATAGTCAGGCCGCGGCGCTGACCGCCATCGCACCGATGGGATTATCCTTAGGTGTCGAGCCCAAGATGTTGCTGGCTTTCTTCCCGGCTGCCTATGGCTACTTCGTTCTGCCGACCTACCCCAGCGACCTGGCCTGTATCGGTTTCGACCGCTCTGGCACCACGCGCATCGGTAAGTTTATTATTAACCACAGCTTTATCCTGCCTGGCTTTATTGGGGTTATCACCTCTTGCTGTGTAGGCTATCTGTTGGTCGCCAGCTTCTACTAAGCCTCCCCCCGATATCGGCCTCCTTCTGGAGGCCGATATAAAAAAAGCGTATAACACCGCCTGTCTGCAATAAAAAATAAGCTAATAATTACCATTTTTGGCCACATTATCACCCGCTATAATGTGACGCCTGTCAACTTTGGCATTATCCTTTTTCTATTGGAAACATCATGCTCCGCTCACGCGTCACCAAAACATTACCGACACTGATTGGCCTCACCGTCATACTCAATTACACCAGTGCCTTCGCCGATAGCACGCTATTTACCGCGCTAGACGATCCCTCCACCGCCAAGCAGCCCTTTATTGGCAATATCCAAGCGGGTTATAACTCCCAATCGGGCAACAGTAATAACTCCAGCCTGCTGGCCAACACCACCATGACCTGGTTCAACCGGGATGCAGCTACCGCCTACAGTCTATGGGGCACCGCCAATAATGCCGAGTCGAATGGCACTCGCTCGGCAGAGAAATATCAAGCCGGCGGTCGTACCCGCTTTAACGTTACCCAAGAAAACTACATGTTTGGCCAAGTGAACTGGTTGAATGACCGTTTCGCTGGCTATGCCTCACGGACTACCGGTACGGCGGGCTATGGTCGTCAGATCTTCTCCTCTCCAACCCAGGATCTGCGCGTCGAATTCGGCCCCGGCGTACGCCATGACGAATATCAGGGGGGAGGACGCGCGACGCGCGCGCTCGCCTATGGTGCCGCCAACTACACCTACCAAGTCACGACCAACACCCAGTTCACTCAAGGGGTCTCCGCGCTCTCCAACGAAGACACCACGCTGAACTCAGAGACCGCGTTAAACGTCGGTATCAACGATGCGTTCTCCCTACGCCTCTCCTACAACGTGACCTATAACAGCGAACCGCCAGCCAGCGCGCCTAAGCACACCGACCGCACCAGCGCCATCACGCTACAGTACAACCTGTAACGCCCTCCGTTTGCCATACGTAGTAACGGCCGCCTGCCTCGACAGAACGGCGGCCGTTTGACTCTTCTTTATTCTTCTTTACGCAGTTAATTAATATCCAGTTAAGCTTTCGGCGCTGTAATACCCGATACACCTCAAAGCCTATAGGAGGCGGTATCATGCTCTTTACCGAATCACTCAAAACAACAGCCGGCTTTATCACGCAATTTGTCCGCTCTCCCCGTACGGTAGGGGCTATCTCACCCTCGACGCCCTTCCTGTGCCGTGAAATGGTACGCCCTGTCGATTGGCGACAGACCCACTCCATCGCCGAGTTTGGCGCGGGAACCGGCGTATTAACCCGCCATATTCAGCGCCACATGCCTCACGATGCTCACTTGGATATCTTTGAGACTAATCCCCATTTTTGCCAAGCCCTGCAACAATTAGCCGATTGGCGTACTCAGGTGCACAACACCTCGGCCAGCGAGATCAGCCAACGCTACGATGTGATCTTCTCTGGTTTACCCTTACTGGCCTTTAGCGCCGAACTGCGCCACACCATCCTGAGCGCTACCGCACTCGCGCTCAAGCCTGGCGGATACTTTATTCAGTTCCAATACAGCCCGTTGCTCGAAAGTCACCTGGCCCGCCACTTTCACTGGCAACGCTCACTGGTATGGCGCAACCTGCCCCCCGCCTTTGTCTACCTGTGCCGTCCTCGTTAAACCCGCCCGTGTAACCATCCTGCTCACCCTGAGCCAAGCCTAGGCGACATCGGCGTGGGCATAATCGGGACACAAACATAAAAAAAAGGGGCTGACCAGATGGCCAACCCCTTATCACTTAACTACTTTCGGATGTAGCGAAAGCGTTATCTTAGTTCAGACGCTCTTTAATACGAGCTGCCTTACCAGTACGCTCACGCAGGTAGTACAGTTTAGCTTTACGAACGGCACCACGGCGCTTAACAGCGATGCTGTCGATAACCGGTGAGTGAGTCTGGAATACACGCTCAACACCTTCGCCGTTAGAAATCTTGCGAACAGTGAATGCAGAGTGCAGACCGCGGTTACGAATAGCGATAACCACGCCCTCGAATGCCTGCAGACGCTTCTTAGAACCTTCAACGACCCATACCTTAACTTCCACGGAATCACCCGGACGGAACGCAGGTACGTCTTGCTTCATCTGCTCTTGTTCAAGCTGCTTAATGATATTGCTCATAATAATCTCTTACCCTAGGTAAACTGATATACGGCTCGACCCTACGGTCTCAGCCTTCATGTTCCTGCTGCGCGGCATGCTCCTCACGGAACTGCGCCAGCAGCTTTGCTTGCTCGTCAGTCAGAGCTAGGCTTTCTAGAAGTTCAGGTCTTCTCAGCCAGGTTCGGCCCAGCGACTGCTTTAAGCGCCAGCGACGGATCTCGGCATGGTTGCCCGACAGTAATACTGGCGGAACTTCCTTGCCTTGTAACACCTCAGGTCGGGTATAGTGCGGGCAATCCAGCAGCCCGTCGACGAATGAATCTTCCTGCGCCGAGGCCTGATCGCCCAATACCCCCGGGACAAACCGTGAGATAGAGTCGATCAAGGTCATGGCCGGCAGTTCACCGCCGCTGAGAACGTAATCACCGATCGACCATTCTTCATCGACCTCGGCTTGGATCACGCGCTCATCAATACCTTCATAACGCCCGCAGACCAGAATCAGCTTCTGAGCCGCGGAGAGTTCACAAACTCCTTGCTGGTCGAGTTTGCGCCCCTGAGGCGAGAGATAAATCACTTTCGCCCCTTCGCCTGCCGCTGCCTTTGCCGCATGGATGGCATCCCGCAAGGGTTGTACCATCATCAACATCCCCGGTCCGCCGCCATAAGGACGGTCGTCCACGGTACGGTGTCGATCGTGGGTGAAATCACGAGGATTCCAGCACTGCACGCTAAGCAGGCCATTTTTTACCGCCCGGCCAGTTACCCCGTAATCGGTGATGGCGCGGAACATCTCGGGAAACAGGCTAACAACACCAATCCACATTGTCGTGTCCCACTCGCTGCAACCGTTAGTCTCGGAGGTCAAAAACCAGGATCCCAATCTACTTCAATACTCTTAGCAGTGAGATCGACTTTCTTGATCACCTGCCCGTCGAGGAACGGAATCAACCGCTCCTTGATACCGAATGCATCTTTCAGGTTCGCCTTGACGACTAAGACGTCGTTAGAGCCGGTTTCCATCATCGCAGTGACTTTACCCAACTCATAGCCGGCGACGGTGACCACCTGGCAGCCCATCAGGTCTTTCCAGTAGTAGTCGCCCTCTTCCAGCGCAGGCAGTTGCGACTCGTCCACGGCGATCTCTCGATTCACCAAGGCGTTAGCCGCATCGCGATCATCAATACCTTTGATCTTGATGACCAGATCCTGACTGTGGTTACGCCAGCTTTCCAGCTCAATCGCAACCCACTTACCCCCCTGCTGAATAAACCAGGGCTGGTAATCGAAAATGCTCTCGGCATCCTCGGTGGAGGAAAACACTCTGAGCCAGCCGCGGATGCCGTACGCAGAACCGAGTTTCCCCAGAATGACTGCTTTGTCCATCGCCGGCTTATTTTGTATGCTCATCGTGACCACCGCAACGGATTAAGCCGCTTTCTGAGCTTCTTTGATCAGCGCAGCTACGCGATCAGAAACGGTCGCGCCCTGGGAAACCCAGTGGCTTACACGATCCAGGTCCAGACGCAGGCCTTCGGCGCTACCGGTTGCAACCGGGTTGAAGAAGCCAACGCGCTCGATGAAACGACCATCACGAGCATTACGGCTGTCGGTCACTACTACTTGATAAAACGGACGCTTTTTCGCGCCGCCACGTGCTAAACGAATGGTTACCATAACATCCTCATTAGTAAATAAAACACCAGACCCCATCGAGGAACGGAGCCCGGTGTCCTTGTTCATACGAACATAAAAGCCCGAAAATTTTACTCATTTTGGCGCGAAAAGCAACTGCCAGCGCCGCTTTTCGCTCCGAGAGCCGCGGATTAACGCCCCGGGAATCCTGGCGGCATCATGCCACGCATGCCGCGCATCATCTTCGCCATTCCGCCTTTCTTCATCTTCTTCATCATGCGCTGCATCTCGTCAAACTGCTTCAACAGGCGGTTGACGTCTTGCACCTGCATGCCAGAGCCCTGCGCGATGCGACGTTTGCGCGACCCTTTGATGATCTCCGGATGGTTACGCTCTTTCAGCGTCATCGAACTGATGATCGCCTCCATTCGCACCAACACCTTATCATCCATCTGCGCTTTAACGTTATCCGGCAACTGACCGACGCCCGGCAATTTGGCCAGCATGGAGGTCATCCCGCCCATGTTGCGCATCTGCTTAAGCTGCTCCATAAAGTCGTTCAGGTCGAAACCATCGCCCTTCTTCAACTTGGTCGCCAGCTTCTCGGCCTGCTCCCGATCGACCTTGCTCTCCAGCTCTTCGATCAGCGACAGGACGTCGCCCATACCCAGGATACGTGATGCGACGCGATCCGGATGGAACGGCTCCAACGCATCCGTCTTCTCGCCGACACCGAGGAACTTGATCGGCTTACCGGTGATATGGCGAATCGAGAGCGCCGCACCGCCGCGTGCATCGCCATCGACTTTGGTCAGTACCACACCGGTCAATGGCAGCGCCTGATTAAAGGCGCTAGCGGTATTGGCCGCATCTTGGCCGGTCATGGCATCGACGACAAACAGCGTTTCCACCGGAGTGATTGCCGCGTGGATCTGTTTGATCTCCTCCATCATCACTTCATCGACATGCAAGCGACCGGCGGTATCGACGATCAATACATCATAGAATTTCTGCTTGGCGTGGGTCAGCGCACGCTGCACGATATCCAGCGGACGCTCTTGCACATCGGAAGGGAAGAAATCGACGCCCACGCCCTGTGCCAAGGTCTCCAACTGTTTGATCGCCGCCGGGCGATACACGTCGGCGGAGACAACCAGCACCTTTTTCTTTTGTTTCTCTTTGAGGAACTTACCCAGCTTACCGACGCTGGTCGTCTTACCGGCCCCTTGGAGACCGGCCATCAGCACCACCGCTGGCGGCTGCGCGGCCAGGTTCAACTCGGTGTTCGCCTCGCCCATGGCGCGCGTCAATTCGTCCTGCACAATCTTGACGAACTCTTGCCCCGGCGTCAGGCTCTTATTCACCTCTTGGCCCAGTGCGCTCTCTTTCACCCGATTGATGAAATCACGCACCACCGGCAACGCCACGTCGGCTTCCAGCAGCGCCATGCGCACTTCGCGCAGGGTATCTTTGATGTTATCTTCGGTCAGTCGCCCGCGGCCACTGATGTTGCGCAGCGTGCGCGACAATCGATCGCTTAGATTCTCAAACATGGTTTATGCTCAACGTAGTACCAATGCAAAACGGGCCGTCAGGCGACGACATCGCTAAAGATGGCGGCGAGTATAACACGAAGCCCTGCGATTCTCTCCCCCACGGCGCGCATTGCTAGCCGGCAGCGGTTGGAGCGTGACCCCGCTAACGCTATACTAAGATCCTCATTCACTCAGTCAGAATAAACTCGCTATGCCCGTATTTGCCATCACGGCTATGATTGCCTATCTGCTCAGCCTGGGGCTGATCGTTCCCGGTCTGGCGCGTAATAATCGCACCTATCGGCGGCTGGCGCTCACCTTCGCCAGCGGCGCCTTGTTGTGCCATGCCGTCGCACTCTATCAACGTATCTTCGACGTCAGCGCCGGGCAAAATCTGAGCTTGTTGAATATGGGGTCATCCGTCAGCCTGCTGATTTGCCTGGTGATGACCGTCGTGGCCTCACGCGATCGCGGTTGGTTTCTGCTGCCTATCGTCTACAGTTTCGCCCTGATCAACCTGGGGCTCGCCAGTTTTGTCCCCGGCGAGTTCATCACCCATCTGGAGGCGACCCCCTCATTGCTCGTTCACATCGGCCTGGCGCTCTTTTCCTATGCCACGCTGATCATCGCGGCGCTGTACGCCTTCCAGTTGGCCTGGATGGACTACCTGCTGAAGAATAAGAAGCTTACCCTGAGCGCCGACATGCCGCCGCTGATGAGCATTGAACGCAAGATGTTCCACATTACCCAGGTCGGTGTAGTGCTACTGACCCTGACACTGATTACCGGCGTGCTGTATATGGAGCACCTGTTCGATGCCGAGAACATGCACAAGGCGCTGTTGTCAGTGCTGGCCTGGATCGTGTACGTCACCTTGCTCTGGGGCCATTACCGCCGTGGCTGGCGTGGCCGCCCCGTGGTCTGGTGCAGCCTGGCCGGAGCCTTACTCTTAACCCTGGCCTACTTCGGCAGTCGGATCATGATGGGGGTTGTCCAGTAACCCCCGCCAGCATGCCAGTATCATCGCCCCGCCGCCCTCGCGCGGGGCAGATCGTTAATCACCATAAGGAATACCCGCTTGGAGCACGTCTCTACCGGCACACTGATCGCCATCCTGCTGCTGATGGTGATTATCTCCGCCTACTTCTCCGCCTCGGAAACCGGGATGATGACCCTCAACCGCTACCGCCTGCGCCATCTGGCAAAGCAGGGCGTGCGGCCCGCCCGGCGTGTCGAGCGCCTATTGCAGCACCCTGATCGCCTGATAAGCCTGGTGCTGATCGGGAATAACCTGGTCAACATCCTCGCCTCGGCCTTGGCTACCATCGTGGGCATGCGGCTATACGGCGACAGCGGCGTCGCCATCGCCACCGGTATCCTCACCTTCGTCATTCTGATCTTCGCCGAGGTCATGCCCAAGACCTTCGCCGCCCTCTACCCGGAGCGCGTCGCCTTTCCCAGCAGCTTATTACTCGGCCCGCTACAAAAGGTGATGATGCCGTTGGTCTGGCTACTGAATGGCATCACTCGCCTGTTGCTGCGGATGTGCGGTATTCAGCCGCACGTCAATCGCAGCGATGCGGTGAGTAAAGAGGAGCTACGTACCATCGTCAACGAGTCACGCTCGCAGATCTCACGCCGTAATCAGGACATGCTGATCTCGGTGCTGGATCTGGACAAGATCTCGGTGGAGGACATCATGGTGCCGCGCAACGAGATCGTCGGCATCGACGTCAATGATGATTGGAAATCGATCCTACGCCAGCTGACCCACTCACCCCATGGTCGCATCGTCTTGTTTCGCGACGGCCTGGATGATGCCATCGGCATGCTGCGCGTGCGCGAGGCTTACCGGCAACTGATCGAGAAGCAGGAGTTCAATAAGGAGAACCTGCTGCGCGCCGCCGACGAGATCTACTACATTCCTGAGGGGACACAGCTCAATGTGCAGTTGCTCAAGTTCCAGCGGAATAAGGAGAAAGTCGGTATCGTGGTCGACGAGTACGGCGATATCAAAGGGCTGATCTCCGTCGAGGATATCCTGGAGGAGATCGTCGGCGACTTCACCACCTCCATGTCCCCCTCCCTGGCCGAAGAGGTGCTACCGCAGAGCGATGGCAGCGTACTGATCGACGGCAGTGCCAATATCCGTGAGCTGAATAAGGCCTTCAATTGGACACTGCCCGCCGAAGGCGCACGCACCATCAACGGCATGCTATTGGAGACGCTGGAAGAGATCCCGCAACCGGGCGCCCAGGTGACCATCGGCAACTACTTCATCGAAATCCTCGATGTACAGGAAAACATGATCAAGCGGGTGCGCGTCTCGCTGTTACGCGCCCCACTCGCGGGCGAACACACCTAACGCCTGGACGATAAGCACTAAAAAATCTATGGTCACCCCCATTTTTGCAACACTGATTTTTGATTATTGGTTGGCTTGCTTAAATCTATCCGGCGTCATTATGGGCATGGATGCCCGCGCCACGATGAGTTCCGCACCTGATGAACCTAAAAAGCCCCTCGGCTTCAGTGAGCCATTTTTTATATGAGGTTTCTCATCAGGCCGATATGCCGTTCATGTCATCAATAATCAGTCTTCGCAAAACCGGATGGGTAACTGCTATTTCACTACTTAATAATCAACCTATTGATTCAGCACAGCATATATCAAGCCTGATATTCATTGTGATTAGTCGTGATTGCCCAAGCTATCCGTGCCAGTTTGTTTGCCAGAGCGCAGGCGACAACATTCGAGTGTCTGTTACTGAGTTGTCCCCTGACCCATTCAGCTAACCTGCCTTGCTGATGTTCCAGGCGCATCATGAACGATCGGGCACACTGAACCAGTAAGCGCCGTAGATTTTTATCACCCCGCTTGCTGATACCCAGCAAAGTTGATTTACCTCCAGTGCTGTATTGCCGTGGAACAAGTCCGGTGGAAGCCGCAAAATCCCTACTACGTGAAAATTGTTTGCCATCACCGAGTTGGGATGAGAGAAGACTGGCCGTAATCGGTCCGACACCGGGTATTGTCATAATACGTTGAGCAGTATCATCAACTTTGATTGACTGGTTCAATTCTGATTCCAGCTCTGTTATTTGCTCAACAAGATAAAGATAGTGGGCATGCAATTTCATCAGCAAACGGCTCAAATATTCAGGTATTTCATGTTCCGCGAGCACCAGGGACAACCGCTTAATGACTGAATCGCCTATTGGCAGACTGATACCAAATTCCAGTAAAAAACCGTGCATCTGGTTGATTGTTTTCACCTTGTCTCTGATGAATGATTCCCTGACCCGATGCAATGCTCGCATCGCCTGCTGTCCTTCTGTTCTGGGCTGGACAAAACGCATGGATGGTCGGGATGCAGCTTCACATATTGCTTCAGCGTCAACAAAATCATTTTTATTACTTTTGACAAACGGACGCACGAATTGCGGAGAGATAAGTTTTGCTTCATGGCCAATATCGCTGATACGCCGCGCCATAAAATGCGCACCGGCACAAGCTTCCATAACAACAACTGCGGACGGACATGTTGCCAGAAACTGCATTAGCTTCGTGCGCGTGAATTTCTTACGCAAAAGCGCCTTACCAGATTTATCCTGGCAGTGAACATGAAAAGAGTGTTTACCGAGATCGATACCAATAAGCGCAATGTTTTCCATGATGGCCTCTCCAGAAAGAAAAACACCCTGCCAGCGTACCGCTCACAGGGTGGGGGTGACCATCTCATTAGCCCCCGCAGATCATCTCTGTGGGGGCTTTTCTATCGGGCCGCGCGTGACCGTTATTGCCGGGTATCGCGCTCAGCGTGCCCTCACGCTTACGGGTGCAAACGCGCCAGTTGTTCGGCAGACAGCGCCAGATCGTCATTGTGGTTGATGCCGATGCCGCTAGCCAGAATATCACGGGCGATCTGCTGCGCCTCCGTCAGGGAGTGCATGTTACAGGTCCCGCACTGGAACTCATTCAACTCGGGGATATGATGCTGATCCTGGACCTGCAACACATCCTCCATCGCCGCCGTCCAAGCCGCCGCGACACGCGCTTCGTCCGGCGTACCGATCAGGCTCATATAGAAGCCGGTACGGCAACCCATCGGTGAAATATCGATGATCTCGACCCCATCGCCGTTGAGATGGTCGCGCATAAAGCCGGCAAACAGATGCTCCAACGTATGAATGCCGCGCTCCGGCAGAATGGCCTTATTCGGGCGGCAGAAGCGCAGATCGAATACCGTAATCTGATCGCCATGCGGCGTCGTCATCTTTTTCGCGACACGAACCGCCGGTGCGGCCATACGCGTATGGTCGACAGTGAAGCTATCCAATAATGGCATTTCATCACCTCCTCAAGGTAAAAAAATATTTTTTTCGCTTTTTAGGAAACCTTTTCCCATCGTACGACTCTCAGTATATGAAAGACGCGCATTTGTTATCATCATCCCTGTTCTCAGAGATGCATATTTGGCCACAGGTATCGTGGCCTTTTTCTTTTCTTACCCTTATGCGCCGGCATGTCGATGGAGATAGTGCTCGAACGGCTCGCTATCTGCCGACTCCAACGCCGCCTGGCGATCGATAGACGCCTGCGCCTGGCGGGCCAACTCTGCCTCATCCAACAACGTCAACGGCTCGGCACACAGTTGCTCACGATAACGCTGCGCCAAGGCCAAGCCATAACCGCCGATACCGTTATTCCCCATCTGAGCCATCACGCGCGCCGAGTAGGTCAAGGAGACATCCTCGAAGGCGGCGACCAAACGAGTACACACCTGCTGATAACAGCGATCGCCGTTGATCCCATCCAAGACTTCGGCGACCCGCAGCAGATCGGCAAACAACGCCTTCCCGACATAGGGCAACGGCTGACGCGCATCGTGACAACCGATGCCGATCGTCTGCCCCGGCTTACGCCCCTCCAGAATCACGCGATTCCAGTTCTGACGCGTACACAGCAGCTCATCGCTACTCATCTCCGGCGCATCGGCCAACACACACCAGATCAGGAATAGATCGAGGAAACGGCACTGCTCGGCCTCGACCCCGATGGGGCTGAACGGGTTAATATCCAGGGAGCGCACCTCGATATACTCGATTCCCGCACGCAATAAGGCATCCGATGGCGACTCGTCGTCACGGGTCACCCGCTTGGGACGGATCGGGGCGTACAACTCGTTTTCAATCTGCAGCACATTGGCGTTCAACTGGCGATAGTGCCCCTGATCGACGACGCCCAGGCGAGAAAACTCCTCGGAAGGCGTGTGAATCGCACGCTTCAACGCGACAACGTACTCATCCAGATGGTTGAAGGTAATACCGAGGTTACTCTGCGATTTATTGGTATAGCCCAGGTCGCTCAGGCGTAACGAGGTGGCATACGGCAGGAACAACGTACCGCCCTGACGTTCGAACGGCAACGCCGTCTCTCGCCCATTCAGGAAGGAGCCACAGATCGCCGGTGAGGCACCGAACAGATAGGGGATCACCCAACCGAAGCGATAATAATTGCGGATCAGACGGAAATAACCATCGGAGATCGCCGCCTTACCACTCTCAGCGTCTTGCACGCCGGCACGCGCCTGCCAGAAACGCAGTGGCAAGGAGAAGTTGTAATGCACGCCAGAAATGGTCTGCATCAGCGCGCCATAGCGGTTCTTCAATCCCTCACGGTAGAGGGTCTTAAAGCGCCCCAGATTGCTGCTGCCATACTGCGCCAAGGTAATATCCTGCTCATTGCCGATAAAACAGGGCATGCTCAGGGGCCACATCCGCTCATCCCCCAGATGACGCGCCACATAGCGGTGGATATCTCGCAGGAAATCCAGCATGTGGTCGATATTGCCATCGACCGGGGTGATAAACTCTAGCAGACTCTCGGCAAAGTCGGTGGTGATCCAAGGATGGGTCAAGGCCTTTCCCAGCACCGCAGGATGCGGCGTGTGAGCCAGGTGCCCATCGGGAGTGACGCGTAACGTTTCGCGTTCGATACCACGCCGAATACCATCCAGGGCATCCGGGTGAGATTCTAGCCAGCTAAGGGCTTGAGATACGTCCGGGATCAAATTGACCTCCCGCTAATTTTAAGAAGAGTTAACGCATCCACCGCATCCAGCGGCAAGGACGCCTAATGCCACCACGACATGCCATACAGCGTTAGCCAAGCCAACAAGGCATAACGCACGGCCTTACCCAGAGTTAGGTACAGCAATACCGCGCCCCACGGTAGGCGCAACCAGCCAGCCAACACACACAGCAGGTCGCCAATGACCGGCAACCAACTCAGCAGGAGTGCTGCTGCGCCATAGCGTTGCAACCATCCAAGCGCTACCGCCAATCCTCGCTGCGGGGTAACTTGAGGAAGGGCTCGACCGATGACCACATTCGTCGCGCCCCCCAAGACATTACCGACAATCGCCGCCACTAACAGCCCAAACACCGGGGCCTGCGCGGCAATCAATAGCCCGCTCAATACCACTTCGGAATTTCCAGGCAGCAGGGTCGCACTGGTAAAGCTACTGACAAACATGCCAGCGATAGCCCAAAATTCACTCATTGCAGACAGCGCACATCTACCCAATCCATTCCAGCGGCCACGGCCGCCTGAATACCGTAATCGGCATCCTCGAATACCACGCAACGTGCCGCTGCCACGCCCATCAGCGCCGCACAACGTAAGAAGGTTTGCGGATCCGGTTTATGACGTTGGACATCATCCGCGGCCACGATGACCTGAAAACAGTCACCGAGCCCTAACCGACGCAGCAACGCCTCGGCCAGTCGGTGCTCACTGCCGGTACCGATAGCCATCGGACGCCGCCCCTTATAGGCACGCGCGACTTCCGCCAACGGCAACGGCCGCACCCCATCTAACAACATCCCCTCAACCAGCCGGTTTTTCTCGGCAGCCAGGGCATGAGGATCGAGTGTGGAGTGATTATGTTCAATAATAGCCTGAGCGATGCGCACTGTGGGAGAGCCATTGAGTGCGATCATTGCCATTAGGTCATAATCCATACCATAACGCCCTACGACCTCCTGCCAAGCCTGGCGGTGAATGGGCTCGCTGTCGAGCAAGGTACCATCCATGTCAAAAATCAGCCCATCATAATGGTCATATTGCACCATGCTCATCCTCTAAGCCTGGGGGAAATGGAGCATCACTTTAGCGTAAAACGAGGCGGGTTGTCGCGGACAGGAAACGCATCGTCAGCACGAGGCACGGACTAACGCACTTACGGTGCGTTACTGCTTGAAAGGGAAAGAGAGCGGGAGCGTGAAACAGATGCAACAAAGCCCGCATAAGCGGGCTTTGTCAGTAAAGATGGTGCATCCGGGAGGATGATTCGACGCGTTGCGTCTCACCGCAAGGGCCGTTGCTACGCAACGTTATCCTCCCTTTTTACTACTAAGGCAACCGCTGTTGCCGGCAAAACATGTTATAGCAATCATGCTCTGCGAAAGATGGTGCATCCGGGAGGATTCGAACCTCCGACCGCTCGGTTCGTAGCCGAGTACTCTATCCAGCTGAGCTACGGATGCACAGAATAACATAATCGGCAGCGTTGGATTCTACTGCCTGATTCATCGTTGAATACCATGAATCTAAAGGATGGTGCATCCGGGAGGATTCGAACCTCCGACCGCTCGGTTCGTAGCCGAGTACTCTATCCAGCTGAGCTACGGATGCACAGAATAACCTAGTCGACAGCGCTGGACTCCACTGTCTGATTCATCGTTGATCACCATGAACCTAAAGAATGGTGCATCCGGGAGGATTCGAACCTCCGACCGCTCGGTTCGTAGCCGAGTACTCTATCCAGCTGAGCTACGGATGCACAGAGAACTTACTTGACGACACGGGGCGTTCTGATTCCCGCATCCAGCTTACCGCACTAAGCCGTAAGCCTGAAAGATGGTGCATCCGGGAGGATTCGAACCTCCGACCGCTCGGTTCGTAGCCGAGTACTCTATCCAGCTGAGCTACGGATGCAAAATGGCGGTGAGGGGGGGATTCGAACCCCCGATGCAGCTTTTGACCGCATACTCCCTTAGCAGGGGAGCGCCTTCAGCCTCTCGGCCACCTCACCACACGCGACTCTTGCGAGTTGTGCCCACTCAACGTTTCGTTGTCTCATCGGCACTGCGTGGCGCACATATTACTTTCACGGGCTGATAAGTCAAACAATTTTTCCTGAGTTTTCGTGCAATCCGAATCGTTTGCACATTTCACATCCAAAGCGCTGCGAATAACACCAGAATGTCGTTTTTATAAACGGCAAAATCGTGTCTAACCCAGGCTAGCCCGGTACGCCTCGCGCCCCACTTTCTCTCCGCCGACGGCATGACGCCATGTATGGCATGCGACAAAGGACGAAAAAACAGCGACGAAAAGCTAACACGGCCAAACAACGTCTCGCTCAGGCGAGGTGCTCGGCGAAAATATCAACCCTGTCAACGCGCAATAGGTTGAGATAAAGACGCATCTACGCGTCTACGTGAACCAGGGCAGAGCAAGTCAGCAGTCAGCAGTCAGCAGTCAGCAGTCAGCAGTCAGCAGTCAGCAGTCAGCAGTCAGCAGTCAGCAGTCAGCAGTCAGC
>NZ_JBIUCY010000025.1:0-30091 GCF_044540725.1 Edwardsiella sp. A.80236 | reverse complement strand
CAAGAGCCGTAGAAGCAAGGCCAATTATGATGAAGCCCGGAACCATGGAACGGTCGCTAAAAATAACGAGACAGAGAACCACGCCAATAAAAGCCATAGCAGATGTGGCAATCAACAACAGGCGAACTGGCAACCGTAGCCACAACATAATGAGAAAGCTTAGGGAGCGCAAAACGCTTCCTAAGCCTTTTGCCGCCGCCCCAGCGATCCACTTAGCTTTCGTAACACCACTATCATCATCATTAGAAGCTACACCCCCACCCGGACGAATCGGAACAACGTTACTTATCGGCTTCCGGGTTTGGTCACTTACCCCTTTGAATGTTCTCATCACAATCCCCTTTTTGTATAAATCCCATACGCTAATGATAGGCCAAAATGGCCTACCCATCAAGAAATATTCGACTATTTTTCGTGCATACGAAGGAAAATCAACTCTTCCATTATCATCAATATGGTGTATATTGATTATCGAAAGATGCAATTTTGATAAAAAATGAATTAAGGAGAAGTACCATGAACACGGTAAAAATTATCGCTGTAGCCTTGGGGTTGACTCTTATTTCTGCCATGCCAGCCCAAGCAAAAGACCCTTGTAAAGCGGTTTTATGCCTCGCGGGTATGCTGACCGGCAATGACGGCGGATCAGAGTGCAAATCAGCAGTTAATGATTACTTTTCGATAGTCAAATTCAAGAAGGGCAAGTTCAAAAAAAGCGCAACTAAAGAAGCTCGCGGCGCTTTTCTACAACAATGCACCAGTGAGGATGAAGGCTGGATTAACAAAATAAATAGCGCCTACGGCACTGTTCGTAAGGGTTTCTAACCTTCTTATGGCGTTTAAAACTAAGGGGATGTGATGGAACTCTTTTCAATATTGGCAACCTGCGCCGCTTTAACTTTTGGTACAGGTAGCCCAGCAGAACAGGCTTACCCTGTTAGTGAGCAAGAATGTAAATCAGCAGCGGCGATGTATCGTGAGCAGTTGCAAAAAGTACAGCTCACCGATCAGGACAGGGATGCTATTGCACGTGTTGCCATAGCCGAAGCGGCCAATCAAGGTGATTCGGGTTTAGCTGGCGTTGTGTATACGATTATTAACCGGCGTCTTAGCGGTCAGTTTGGCCAGACTGTGACGGACGTAGTAAACAGCCCTAAGCAATTTGAGCCAGTTACCAAAGTTGGTGGTGACTGGAAAAAGTTACCTTCCGTAACCGTTTCACAATATACGCAAGTACAGACCATCATCAATTTGGCGTTAGAAGGTCACTTGCCTGATATTACCAATGGTGGGTTATTTTTCCAGAACCCCGCAATTGTAGCTGACAGAGAAAAAGCAGGAAAAGTATCTAAAGGTTTAACTAATTTCGGTGGTTCCGCACCATCAGCGATCATTAAAGATCATGCCTTCTACGCCAGTATTAATAAAGGTGGCCCGTCTAACTCTTCCCCGGTTCAATTAACTGCTTCCGCTGTGCCTGAGCCTAAAAAATGGGATGTATACGGAACTGCAAAGTTCCAGAAAAATAGTAACGCCGAATGGAATGTATTTTCTAAAAATACGCCATCCAAAAGCGTTTATCAAAATGAAGGGGTGCAGCCATGAAATTAATGATTGTGGAATCTCCGGGGAAAGTTAAGAAAATACGCGAGATCCTTGGCGATGGTTGGAAAGTCGCCGCCAGTGTGGGCCATGTCAGAGATTTACCAGAAAAAGATATTGGAGTTGCCGCACCTGACTTCAAACCAACGTATGTGGCCACTGAGCGCGGCAAAGAGGTTTTGGCCAAGCTTAAACAGGACGTTCAGCATAGTGATGCTGTTTTCCTCGCAACTGACTTAGACCGGGAAGGGGAAGCCATTGCATGGCATCTGAAACAGGCGCTACGGCTTGAGAACCCGCAGCGGGTAACGTTCGCTGAAATCACCCCTCGCGCTATCAAAGCAGCTCTGGCGTCACCAAGGGCAATTAATATTCCTATGGTAGCCTCACAAGAAGGGCGAAGAGTCCTTGATCGCCTTGTTGGTTACATGGTTTCGCCGCGCCTGTCAGAAATGAGTGGGCGACAAGGGTTATCCGCTGGCCGGGTTCAAAGCCCCGCCGTTCGTATTATTCTTGAGCGTGAACGTGCAATTCAAAACTTTAAGCCTACCTCCCATTTTGGCGTAAGACTTAATTTTGCAGGAGATTGGTTTGCTGAATGGGATGTAAAACCTTTCTTGGCCGAAGGTAGCGAATATTTCATGGATGAAGGCTTTGCTAAAGAAATAGCCGCCATCCGGGAAGTTGACGTTATTTCTTATGAAGAGAAAAACGCATCAAAAGCACCTCCTGCGCCTTTTATCACTTCAACATTACAGCAGGCGGCATCTAATAAATTAAAGATGAAGCCAAAAGCAACAATGACAACCGCGCAAAAATTATATGAGCAAGGCCATATAACTTATATGCGTACCGATAACCCCAACCTTTCTGATGATGCTCTGGTTGAAATATACCAACTCTGCAAAGCAAAGGGCTTACCTATGGCGTCTAAACCTCGCACATGGAAAGCAAAAGGTGATGCACAAGAAGCGCATGAAGCTATACGACCATCACATTTTGACGTTGAAGAAGCAGGGAGTACGCCAGAAGAAAAAGCTCTCTATCGCCTGATATGGGATCGCGCTGTTGCCTGTCAATTAGAATCAGCTCGCTACGCCGTTCGCGTGGCCCGCTTCCGGGCTACTGACAATAGCGGCGAAAAACCAGTTGAGTTTGAGGCTGAAGGCCGAACGTTGACGTATGCCGGATGGACAACGTTGTTTAAAGACGATACCGAAGCCGATGATGGCAAAAAGGAAGAGAAACCTAAGAACCCGATCCCTTCTTTGCAACGTGGCCAGCACCTCACCGCTGAAAGTGGGAAGGTATTAAGTAAGACAACCCGCGCCCCCAGCCGCTTTACTGAAGCGTCACTTATCGCAGAACTGGAAAGGTTAGGCATTGGGCGACCAAGTACATACGCGGCGATTATGGAAAACATCATGCGCCGTGGTTACGTCAAATCGGATAGCGCAAACAAATATCTTTTGCCTACTGAAACCGGTGCATTAGTTATTGATGCTTTGGTTAAAGGCGGCTTTAGCTTTATCGAGTACGACTTTACACGCGCTATGGAGGGCGAGCTGGATAAAGTCGCCCATGGCCAGACATCTTACAAAAACGTTGTTGGCTCTGTTTATGAACGTCTGGAATCAGAACTTAGCCACCTGAAAATTGACGTTGCACCTCAATACCCCTGTCCAAATTGCGGCAAGGCTCTTTTCCGCAAAAAAGGGGCTACCGGCTTCTTTTGGGGCTGCTCCGGTTATCCAGATTGCTCTACCACGTTACCAGATACAGCAGGGAAACCGGGGAAACCAAAGCCCAAACCAGAAGCTTCAGGCTTTAAATGTCCTGACTGTGGAAAGCCTCTTATCCGGCGTAAAAAACCAGCCACCGGCGGCAAAAAAGGGTATGACTTTTTCGGCTGCTCTGGCTACCCCGGTTGCTCATCAAAATTTGATGCTGTGAACGGAAAGCCAAACTTCGAGAAAAAGTAACATCAAAAAGTAGTGTTCTGATTATCAATATGCTATATTTTGATTGTGCCGGTGGGGGGAGGAATGAAGAAAAAGACTTTTTGCGCAAAGCATTTAAAATGTTCTCGAACTTTGGAATCCCCAATCGAGAATATTGACATGAACAACGAAACGATAACAGAACCAGAACTGATTGATAACCTTGGGAATCAGTCAGTAAAGAAGATGATGCTGGTACAGGGTGAAGATGGAAAATTTAGCATCCGCGTACAGCTTTCGTGGAAAGGAGGAGATCTTTTATTAGAGACACAAAGGAAGACGCCGCGAGTGTGGTCGAGTTTAGACAGGTTAGTGAAACACATTAACAGTAAGTACGGGAAAGTCCCGATCATTGAGTTACAACTTATGGAGTAATTAAAGCATGGCAAATGTAAAAACCTTCACCCGTCAGATTGCCTCTACCACTTGGCTAATGTTGGGTTTGATGATGTTACCGGGTTTCGCTCACGCAGCCGGTGGCGATCCAATTAACCAAGGGCTTCAGTGGTTAATTGATCTCTTAACGTCAGGCATTGCCCGTTCTTGCGCAATCTTAGCGATCGCCGTATTGGGTTACTTAGCATGGGCCGGACGTCTTCAAGCCCGTAATGCTGGGTTTGCTATCGGCGGTATCGTGCTGGTATTTGGTGCGGCGTCTATTGCCGACGCAATCATTGCTGTAGTCCAGTAAGGAGAGCGTCATGGCATCAGGAAAAGATGTTCTCTTTGCCGGTGCTACACGCCCCTCACTTGTGTGGGGCGTAACATACGAGGCAATAATTTTCTGTATCGCTACAACTGGAGTGATTTTTCTCGCTGCAAATAGCATTTGGTTGTTGCCTCTGTATGTTCCTTTACACGGTGCTTGCTACCTAATTTGCCTGAAAGACCCCCGTTTTTTCAGGCTCATATCTTTATGGTTTGCAACTAAGTGCCGTTCCATTGGGTGGCGTTATTGGGGTGCGGCTACAGCCTCACCACTCGTTAGCACTCGCAAAAGAAGGAAAATGCCAGAATGAGTAATGCAACTGCGACAAAATCACGCCAATGGGTGAATGAAAACTCTGTTGCTGAGTTTATCCCTTATTCTGTTCACCTTGACGAAAACACCATTAAAACTACCAGTGGCTATTATCTTCAGGTAATTAAGATTGATGGCCGCGCCCATGAAAGTGCAGATCCAGAAGATGTGATTAACTGGAAAGAACAACTTAATGGGCTGTTGAAAAATATAGCCTCACCAAATATATCTCTTTGGACAAACATTATTCGCCGTGAAGAAAATACATTTCCCGGCGGGGAGTTTGAAGAAGGTAGCTTTGCTGAACAACTAAATAACAAATACAAAAATCATGTTGGTAAAAATAACATGATGGTAAACGAGCTGTATCTTACAGTTCTTTATCGCCCTTCAGGTATTCCCGGCGTTAATCTCCTTCAGCGTTTTGAAAAAAATGTTGAATCTATTAAACGTATACAGGCTGAAGCTATTGAAGGGTTACACGAAGTGGTTAACACCGTCACCAGTAGCCTAAAACATTATGGGGCGCGGGTTTTAGGGTGTTATGACAGAAAGGGTATAAAAAACTCTGAAGTATTAGAGTTTTTATCTTACCTGATAAATCTTGAGTGGATTCCTCGCGCTTTACCTCGCAAGGTACTCTCTGAAGCGTTGCCTTTTGATCGTCCGTTCTTTGGTGAAGATGCCTTTGAAGTTAGGGGCGTCACTGAAAGCACCGTGGGCGCAGTCCTGAGCATTGGTGAATATCCAGAAGGCACCGAAGCGGGCTTAATGAATGCGTTCTTATCCGCGCCATTCCCGTTAATTTTGTCGCAGTCGTTCAACTTTTTAAGTAAGCCGGTTGCGACTGAATTATTAGGCAGAACACAACGCCGAATGAAAAACGCCGGTGACTTTTCCAAAACGCAAATGGAAGAGATCGACGACGCACTTGATGATTTAACTTCAGGCCGTCTTGTATTCGGTGAACATCATTTAGCCCTAACGATTCTGGCCAAAGATTCGCGAAGCCTGAAGAAAAATCTTTCTGACGCTAAAGCCGAGCTGGTCGATTGCAACATGATCGTGTCGCGTGAAGATTGGGCTATAGAGTCTGCTTTCTGGTCTATGTTGCCCGGAAACTTTAAGTACCGGGCAAGGCCAGCCCCCATAAGTTCACGTAATTTTGCGGGGTTTTCCTCATTTCACAACTACCCAACAGGCCGCAGAACCGGCAACCAGTGGGGGCCATCGGTAACGCTACTTAAAACTACTTCTGGCGCTCCCTATTATTTCAATTTCCATAGCGAGTTAAGCGCCGAGAAGGCCAGAAAACTAGCGCAACTGGAAGCGGAAAAGGGGGCGGGTAGCATTCAGGAAACAAAAGAGGAACAAAAAGCCCTAGGGAATACGTTAATTATCGGGCCTTCAGGCTCCGGTAAAACCGTAACGCAAGGTTTCTTGATGGCTCAAAGTAAGAAATTTAACCCTACTCAAATTATCTTCGATAAAGATCGTGGGTTAGAAATCTATGTAAGAGCAGAAGGCGGCGTTTATTTGCCTTTTAAGAATGGTGCCCGCACTGGCTGTAACCCGTTCCAAATGGAACCTTCCGAAGATACTTATCAGCTCCTTGAGCAGATAGTTAAAAAATGTGCCGGGGGTTCCTTCACGACCGTTCAGGATACTGACATTAGTAATACCGTTCGCGGAGTTATGCGCCTACCGAAACACTTACGCCGGATCTCTGCCTGCCTTGACTTTATGGACCCAACAGATCCAGAAGGTGTAGGCGCTCGTCTGGCCAAGTGGTGTGGCAATGGAACATTAGCTTGGGTATTCGATAACGAAACAGACGACATTGATTTTAGTAATAACACAATGTTTGGTTTTGACGTTACGGACTTCCTTGATAACGCCGAGATCAGAACGCCATTAATCATGTATTTGTTCCATCGTATTTCTCAAATTATTGATGGCCGTCGAATGATGATTTTCATGGATGAGTTCTGGAAATTATTGTTGGATGAATATTTTGAAGACTTTGCACAAAACGGCCTGAAAACCATCCGTAAATTGAACGGGTTAATGGTGTTTGGCACTCAATCAGCTAAAGACGTTCTTAAATCCGCTATTGGGTACAGCATCATTGAACAGTGCGCAACGATGGTCTTTATGCCTAACCCTAAAGCTGATTGGGATGATTACGTTAAAGGCTTCAAACTTACAGAACGTGAGTACCAGTTAATCAAAACCGACATGGCCCCCGGCTCTCATCAGTTCCTTATTAAGCATGGCCATAATTCAGTGATCGCCAAGCTCGACCTTGCAGGGTTTAGCGACGAACTAGCCGTTATCTCTGGAACGGCTGACAACGTGGAACTATTGGAACGCATCATGCAACAAGTAGGGGATGATCCTAAAGTCTGGTTGCCAGAGTTCCATAAACAGCGCGTAGCTGCCTGATTATTAATGGAGAATACAATTATGAAACTGAAAAAATTAGCGTTAGTGCTGGCCATTGCAGGAAGCCTTAATGCCGTTAGCTATGCTGGCGTTCCTGTGAGTGTAGTTGCAGACCCGCAAGCATGGACAGCACATCTTGAGGACATGGCCAAATATGTTGAGCAAATTAAACAGCTTGAAAACCAGTTTAAACAGCAGGTTAAACAGTATGAATCCATGACCAGCGCACGTGGGTTGGCTAATGTAATCAACTCCCAATATGACACTGACGCCCTGAGTGGCATCAATACCGACAGCATTTTACGTGATAGCGGCATTAATTCAGCCAGTGATTTTAAGCTTCCTGAAGACGTGGCCGAACTTTACGACACGGCAGCAAAAAACGCCGCCACCTATGCTGGCCAAGCTTCCCGCTCGCTTGAACAAGCACAATCTCGTTTTACTGAGCTATCAGGTTTGGTACGCCGGGTAAATACGGCAACCGACCCCAAAGAAGTGATGGATTTAAACGCGCGGATTGGGGCCGAACAAGCCTTTTTACAAAATGAAGTTGGTAAGTTGCAGGTTCTCCAGCAAACAGCGCAGGCAAACGATGCGTTGTACCAACAGAAGGTTAAACAGATGGCCGTTCAATCATCTGGCTCACTGCGTAATGTGAACTGGTAGAGGTAACTATGTTTTTTTCGTGCGCACGAAAAATAAGCGCGGTGTGTCTGGTAAGCCTTGCGCTTACCGGATGCTTCGACAAAGAAGAAACGCATTCCGTTGAATGGTTCTCTAACCACAATGCAGAACGGGCCGAAACCGTTAAGCGTTGTAGTGATAACCCCGGCGAGCTTGGCAATACGCCAAACTGTAAAAATGCCATTGCTGCGGAACAAAAAGCCTCTAGTGGCTCATTGCGCCACATTAATAATTGGTAAGGGAAGGGGGCGGTTATGGGTACGGGAACAAACTTATTTGTCCGTATTTTTGCCAACGTTGACTCGGCGTTATCAACCTACATTACCGATACGGTCGGTAATGTAATTGGTTATGCCTCGCCACTGTTCACCAGCATGATGATCGTCTGGATTGCCATGTGGGGCATTCTGATGATGTTCGCCAAAGTTGATGAACCGGTACGCGATGGCGTCTTTCGCATCATTCGTATTGGTGGGATTGTCGCGCTGGGCTTAACGGTCGGTACTTATATGGATGTGGTCGTTAACGTCCTACAAAAAGGCCCGGAACACATTTCAGCGGTGGTTTCCGGTACAACGGGAACAACAGCCGACACGCTGGATGCGCTCTTTACCAAAATATTCAATGTGGCCAAAGCTGCATGGGATAAGGGCGGGGTCATGAACGGAAACTTCGGTTTGTATCTGATAGCCCTGATTGTGCTGGTTGTTGGGTGTGGATTGACGTTGTTTGTGGCGTTCTTGGTCTTGTTGTCAAAGTTCATGATAACCATCCTGCTAGGGATTGGGCCACTGTTCATCATTGCACTGCTATTTAACACCACGCAGCGCTTCTTTGAAGCTTGGTTAGCGATGGTATGCAACTTTGGCATTCTGCTGATTCTTTCGGCATCGGTAGGTTCGCTGATGATCTCGTTAGGTGACACCTACATTTCAAAGATGGCACCAACAGAAAGCGCAGCGGCCAATATGGCTAACTTAGGGGATGCGGCGATGTTATGCCTTGTATTTGCGCTTTGCATTTTAGTGGTAAGGCAAGTTCCTTCTATCGCTTCAGCATTAGGCGGCGGTGTGGCCATGGCCACGCAAGGCGCGTTCGGCTCTGCCATGAATGCGTTACGGCCAACAGCAATGAAACGCGGTATGCAGAACGTTAACCGAGAAGTTAAGACGACTCAACGCGCCCTGACTTCCCCCGTTCGCGGTGGTCAAGCGGCTTATGCCTCCTATCAAAAACGCTTTGGTGGTAATTCAGTCGCACAAGGATAGTAGTGAAGCCTTTTTATTGTACATAAAACGCACAAATCGAATGATGAAGGGGAAATTCCCCTCATCATTTTTTTGCGTTATGATAATCGAAATGGTATATTTTGATTATCAATGTAACGCAACTTGATAAGGAGCGATTGAATGAAGAAATCTCTAGCAGTAATCGCACTCACTTTCACCCTTGGGGCTTGCACTCTCACGCCACCGCCACCGGCTGAAGCTGTAGACGATGGGCGCGGCATGGTTCCGATTAACCCGGCAATGGTTACGCAAGAACAGATTAATGCCGTCAGCTCGAAGTACAAGGACGTAAATAAGAAACAGGTTCAGCAACTGAAGGAGTTTGCGCATGGCCAATAAAAAAGCAGCCCCTGCCAAAGAAAAAAAAGTAACCGACAAGGATTACTTTGATGAGGCTAAAAGCTGGGATGAATCTGAGATTGTCAGAGAAAAGAAATCAGCCCGTAGAGCTTGGTCGGCATTTTGGGCTATGACTGGTGTTGTAATTGTTCAGGCGATTGCAATTTCTACAATGATGCCTCTAAAAACAATTGAAAATTCAATTGTTCGCGTTAATGACACCACCGGCGAAACTGAGGTGATCAGCAACCTGAAAAACATGGATGAGACTACCGAACAGGTGATGAGCCGTTACTGGTTGGCTAAGTATCTTCGCCACCGCGAAGGGTATCACTGGAACACCCGCGAAGATGATCGCCTTCAGGTTGGCATGTTGTCAGACGGGGCCATTCAGCAACAGTACGCTGATTACACCAATCCCAAAGTTAACCCTTACGCGCCAATCAAGATTTATGGTGAAACCACTGAGGTTGATATTAAGGTCAATCCCGCCATTACATACCTAAACGGTAAAGGTGGAGTGAAACCAGAGAAGGGCGAGAAGGATCAGTTCGGTGAAACGGTGTATACAGCGTTAGTACGCTACACGGCCACCGTGAAGAAAGACGGTGAAATGCCAGCAACAACCCATTGGGCCGCTACTGTCTCTTTCGTCTACCGTAAAGAGCCAATCAAGGTGGATGATCGCCTGATAAACCCGGTTGGTTTTCAGGTTATTAGCTACCGTAAAGATCAGGAAGGGGGTTAATTATGCTTTCGCTTAATAAAACCACCTTATCAGTTCTTCTCGTTCTCGGCATTTTTTCTTCTACGGCGTTTGCGCTTGAAGTTCCAAGAGGCGGCGCTTATGACAAACGAGTCAAGTTCATTTCATACAACCATGAGCAAGTTGTTAAATTGATTGGCCATTATGGCTATTCAACAGATATTCAATTTGCCCCCGGCGAGAACGTCACCAACATAGCAATGGGCGACCCGGACGCTTGGGAAGTTGCGCCAGTAGAAAACCATATCTTCATTAAGCCAACCGGCGAACAAGCCACCACAAACATGACGGTTTTAACTGACCGGCGCGTATACACGTTTGATTTATCCGCTACTGGTAAGAAAACCGGCGATATGTATTTTCAGGTAAATTTCCGTTATCCGCAGGACGAAGCGGCGCGGCGTGTAGCTGAAGAAGATGCTCGCAGACTGAAAGAACGGATGAATGAAAAAGCGCCCAACGCTTGGACAAACTGGAACTATTGGGTATTCGGTTCTCGTGAAGTCTCCCCTTGGCGTGCTTATGATGATGGCCGTTTTACCTACTTCAAGTTTTCCGGTAATACCTCGATCCCCGCTATCTACATTAAACATGCTGATGGCTCTGAAACACTTCTGAACCCAACGATGGATTCCGATCACCCGGATACCATGATTGTTGAAAAAGTGGCTCCTAGGTTTGTTTTACGCAACGGCAAATATATTGCCAACGTCTACAACGAATCTTTCAACCCTCATGGATTAATCAATACCAGTGGCACAACGTCACCCGGCGTTAAGCGTGTAATTAAGGGAGGGGCGCAGTAATGGCTAAAGACCGCGACGACTTAGATACAGAAATCGAACAGGAAGATGCTGATCGTGGTATGCCCTCGATTTCCAAAAACAGGAAAACCGGTAAAGCCTCCGGTATTGGTCAGAAAATCGTAGCTGTAATCATAGGGATTATCGTTATTCTGGCGTTAATAGCGGTGAATGGTGGCTTTAAGGGTAGTGAAGAAGATAAACCGCCTAAGCTCACCGGTAACACCAGTGTAGCCAACCGGCTTGGCCCGCCGCCTTCTTTACCGCCGCCGCCAGCTCCACCAAAGGCTGAGACGCCAAAAGAAGATCGGATGTTGAATACAGGGCAAATAGCCCCGCCGCCGCCGTCTTCAGCTTCAGGAACTGGTGGCAATGGGAAGCATGAACAGACACCAGACGAACGCAAGCGGGCAAGCTCTATTCTGGCGTTTGGCAGTATTTCTAAACCTCAACAGCCCGGACAAAAAGCAGGTAATGGCCAGCCCGTTCAAATGGCCGGTGAGGTACAGGAGGGTAATAGCTCACTATCTGAAACTGACCGCGCTGATAGTCTTTCTAACCGGCTTAAAGGTACTGAGGTTAGCGGTAGCAGGGCAAGCCTCTTAGTAGACAGAAGTTACTTTATCACACAAGGCACTTTCCTTAATTGTGCGCTGGAAACGGCTATTAGTAGTGATGTTCCCGGAATGACCGCCTGCCGTTTAACTGATGATGTCTACAGTACAGACAAGAAAGTTTTGCTACTGGAAAAGGGTTCAAAAATTGTTGGCCAGTATCAAGGCGGCATAAAGAGAGGACAGGCGCGGATTTTCGTTCTCTGGACTCGTATAGAAACGCCTAAAGGGGTGTTGGTCAAACTGGACTCACCGGGTACTGATGCCCTCGGCCGCTCTGGTCTTGATGGCTTCGTTGATACGCACTTTTGGGAGCGGTTCGGTAGCGCCATTATGTTGACCACGGTTGATGGCCTCATTACCTACGGGGCTAATAGCGCCAACAATGGCAGCAATGGCAGCAATGGCAACCAATACAACTTTGGTGATACCGCGCAAACAGCGCGAGATTCAGCGAGCATTGCGCTGGAAAACTCAATCAACATACCGCCAACGTTAACCAAAAATCAGGGTGACAATATTTCTATCTTTGTAGCTCGCGATCTCGACTTCAGGGGGGTGTATGACCTTAAAGCAGCCTACTAATGCTAAAGGTTCATCACTTTTGGAGTACCTTCGGGTACTCCAGCCCTTTTTAAACGAAGACGGGGTTACTGAAGTGGTGGTTAATAAACCCGGAGAGGTAATTACTGAAGGCCGGAAAGGGTGGCAGTTTCATAACGTACCAAAGTTAGATTTTGCTGCTTGCGCTGACATATCAAAGCTTACGGCCACTTATTCTGGCCAGTCATTTGACGAGCGTAAGCCGATTGTTTCCGCAACATTACCCTACGGCGAACGTATCCAGATTGTGCGGCCACCGGCGACACTGAGCGACCGTTACAGCCTGACTATCCGTAAACCCTCTGACGTGATCAGAACGTTGGATGATTACGAGCGTGACGGTGCATTCGATCACATCGTAACGGACGCTGTAGGGCTGCGTGACTTTGAGCGAGAACTTATTGAGCTGAAGAACGCCAGACGCTTTAAAGAGTTCCTCACGCTGGCGATTAAACATCGCCAGAATATTATCGTTTCCGGCGCTACTGGTTCAGGTAAAACAACGTTCATGCGTTCATTGCTCCAGCTTGTACCCGATGATGAAAGACTGATCACCATCGAGAACGTAGACGAGCTGAAGCTATACCAAACACATAAAAACGTTGTGCCTCTGTTTTACAGCGCCGGTGGCCAAGGTATTGCTGATGTGACCCAGCAGCACCTTTTAGAAAGTTCTCTTCGCATGAAACCAGATCGTGTGTTTGTTGCCGAGTTGATACGTGGCGATGAGGCTTTCTATTACCTGCGTAACGTTAACAGTGGCCATCCGGGATCTATAACGTCTATGCACGGCACTAACCCACGAATGGCCATAGAACAGCTTGTTTTGTTCATTAAGGAAAGCCAAAGCGGCGGAACAATGTCACGTGAAGATATTAAACAGCTTCTGTTTAGTTGCATCGACATTATTGTTCAATTCCAAAACCATCAAGGCCGTCGATATATTTCGGAGATCTATTATGAGCCAGAGTTCAAACAAAATATTTTGGTGGCTTAAAATCCTGCTGCTGATTAGCTTGCCGCTTATCTTTCTGGCGGTAGCGGCTTGGATTGGCGGGGCTATATTCATGGCCGGTAATGGATACGAGGCCAAAGATGCTACTCCCCTGACGCTATACCAATATTGGTACTATTACGGTGATATACCTAAAACTAAGCTATGGCTGATGGGGTCTTTAGTTGGCGGTTTAATTATTACCGCGTTGCCTTGCTTGCTGCCACTTCTGCCGAAGAAAACCCCGTTGCATGGTAACGCTCGCTGGGCTAACAGTCGTGAGATCCGCGAGGCTGGTTTATTCAGTGATGATGGTATTATCGTCGGCGTAAAAAAAGGCTTTATGGGCCTTTTCATGCAGTACCTTGTATTTTCCGGTTCTCAACACGTTTTGATGGCCGCGCCAACTCGTTCAGGCAAGGGGGTTAGTATCGTAGTCCCTAACCTTCTTTCATGGCGTGATAGCGTTGTAGTTCTGGATATAAAACAGGAAAACTGGGATATAACTTCCGGCTTTCGCTCTCGTCATGGCCAAGACTGTTTTTTGTTAAATCTTGCGCCAAGGGATTACCGTTCGCACCGCTGGAACCCACTCTTTTATATTTCTGACGATCCCAATTTTCGCATTAACGACATTCAGAAAATTGGTCAGATGTTGTTTCCCAAGATTGAGAATGAAGCGCCAATTTGGCAATCATCGGCCCGTTCTCTTTGGTTAGGTATGGTGCTTTACCTCATCGAGACGGAAGATCTGCCGGTAACAATGGGTGAAGCCCTTCGCCAGTTAACCATGGGTGATGAACGTCTGGCTGAAATTGTCGAAGCCAGACAAGAATCTGAAACCCCTTTATCAGATGAATGTTACTTAGCTCTAAAAGAATATTTAGATACGCCAGATAAAACACGTGGTTCTGTCCGTAAAGGTTTTACTTCGGCGTTAGAACTTTTCTATAACCCGGTGATCGATGCCGTAACCAGTGGTAATGACTTTGATTTGCGTGAACTGCGTAAGCGCCGCATGTCTATCTATGTTGGCATTACACCGGACGATTTAGAACGTTTGGCCCCGCTGATTAACTTATTTTTCCAGCAAGTCATAGACCTGAACACGCGGGAACTGCCGGAGCAAAATCCCGACCTTAAATATCAGGTATTGATGTTAATGGATGAGTTCACGGCCATGGGCAAAGTTAACATTCTGTCAAAAGGCATTAGCTATGTTGCGGGTTATGGCTTGCGAATGCTGCCAATAATCCAAAGCCCCGCGCAGTTACGCGAAACCTATGGCCATGATGCAGCGGAAACATTTATTGATAACCATGCGTTACAAATAGTTTTTGCGCCAAAGAATCTTAAAATTGCCAAAGAAGTTTCAGAGTCTCTTGGTACTAAAACAGTGAAAGCCAGATCCCGCAGCCGTTCTACTATTGGGAGGGCAAGCGGTTCAGAAAATACCAGCGAAACTGGCCGCGCGCTGTTAATGCCTCAAGAACTTAAACAGATGGGGAAAAGCAAAGAAATTATTCTGTTAGAGGATTGCCCTCCGATCCAATGCTCTAAAATTACTTGGTATAAAGACCCCACTTTTGAAGCCAGAGGTAATGGCCGTGATGGCGTTAAATTCCCTTCCCCGGAAGTGACAATTATTGACCCAGCCAACAGGCCAAAAGGTGAAGTTTCCTTTATGAGCAACCGGGTTGAACAGGCTGAAGAGACAAAAACCGAAGTTGTGGAACGTGCTGTTACCGTTGCTGATATTGAAAATATCGACAAGCTGAATCTTGATGATTTTAGTTGTGATTTTTCAAAGGTTGAAATCCCTAAAGGGGATATTACCGATGATGCGATGGACGACATAGTTAATCAATTTTTCTCTGGCTTAGAAGCTGCTTAAAGGAGTAATTCACTATGAATGAACCAAACTTAGCAACTAAGAACACCGTCCTTATCGTCAGTTTTGAGGAAAGGAATGAAGCTAAAAAAGCGGCTGGCAAGTTAGAGAACGGCGAAAACGCTTTAGGCTTCGATGAGGAAGCGAAACACTGGTTTGCTAAACCGGGTGCAGACCTGAGCAAGTTAAGCAAATGGCTACCAGATCAGCATAAAGGTAATCCAGTGCAGGATAATAATCCGGCTGCTGAATTTGGCGCTACGTTAGCTGAAGCAGGCTTTGAACTGGATGGCCTGCCGGTGATGGATGGTAAAAAGCACCGAGTCAGAACGGCTGACGATAAAAAAGGCGAAAAGACCGGGGTTTATGCGGGCTATTTAGACGGCGTTCCGGCTGGGTGGTATCAGGATCACCGAATCCATGACCAGCCCGTTAAATGGGTATCGACTGGCCAGCAAGTTGACGCCGAAGCCCAAGCCCATTTACGTGCTATTGCGGCCCAAAACCGCATTGATAGAGAGAATGCCTTACAACGACAGTATGCGCACAACGCCCGGAGATCTGGCCAAGTATATAACGCGATGCCGGTTGCTGACGGTAGCCAAGAATATTTGGTTAATAAGGGTGTAAAGGCATTCCCCGGCGTTAAGGCTGATAAGAAAAACCGGGTGGTTATTCCACTGGTCAACGAAGAAGGCGAAGTTCGTACCCTGCAACGTATCAGCGCCAATGGGTTCAAGTCGCTGAAGAAGAACGGCCAGAAAACCGGTAATTTTTTTGTTGTTGGTGGTGAACTGAAAAACGGCGAGCCGGTTCTCTATGCTGAAGGTTACTCAACGGCGGCCAGTATTAGCGAAGCCACCAATCGCCCGGTAGTAATGACCGTTGACGCGGGAAACCTGCCTAAAGTTGCCGACAAGCTTAAAGATAAATACCCGGATAGCTTGCATGTTGTGCTTGGCGACGACGACCGCAAAAATGCCGTTAACAAAGGGATGGCCAAAGCTGAAGAAGCGGCCACTATCGCAAATGGTGTTTTCACCGTACCGGCGTTTACCGCTGAAGAAAAAGAACGCGGTTTAACTGACTTTAACGACCTTCACCAATCACGCGGGCTTGATGCCGTTCGCGATCAGGTTGAAGGAATCATTACTGAACATACTCATAAGGCTGAAACAATGGCTGATAAAGAACATGAGGCAATAAATACAGGCCCGGTGATTACTGAAAATTTTGAAAGGGAAATGGACGCTGCCCTTAATGTGAATCATTCCTCTATAGATTTAGAGCCGTATCAATCTGAAGAGGATGAGTATGCGGAGTATATGGATCAGTATTACGGTGAACAGAACGCCGCGCCAGTTCCTGTAGCCGCTGCCGAACAGAACGCCGCGCCAACTCCTGTGGCCGCTGCCGAACAGAACGCCGCGCCAACTCCTGTGGCCGCTGCCGAACAGAACGATGATGTAGAAAACAGCATCGAGCCACATATAGAACAGGAAAAGGCCCAAACGGCTGATGATGATGTAAGAGCATGGTTATCATCATCACGTGTTTCTACTGCGGATATGTTAGCTGAAGACGATGAACGCGAGGGCCGTAAACGCGAAGAGTTCAAGCAAGTAGAGCCTGACGCTGAAGAGCCAGTTTTTAAACGTCAGTCGCAAGATCAGGATTATTTCGAAGACAGCTCTTATAAACCTGTAGTGCCAGATAGAGTGGCCAAGTCTTATATTGAGGTTGAAGGTAAATATTATTTCCAAAATCGCCCGGACTCACTGGCCTTTGTGGACAAAGGCGCGAAGCTTCAAACCAAACTGAGCAATAGCCAAGTAGCCGGTTCCATGATTGATATTGCTGAAGCACGTGGCTGGACTGAGATCCAAGTAAAAGGTACTGAAGATTTTCGGCGTGAAGCATGGTTACAGGCTACGGCCAGAGGACTAACCGCCCATGGCTACAAGCCAAAAGAAGAGGATTTAGCACGGCTGAAAAAAGTAGCCGGTGAGCGCAACATTAACGAAGTTGAAGCGCGTGAAGTTGCTGATAACGTGAAAACGTCACCTTCTGCCCCTTCCGGTACAACGTCAAAAAATCAATCCGAAGCCCCTACATCCAAAACCGGCACCACTGAGTCAAGCAGTACGGCACAAGGCAAAAATGAGGGTGCTAAAGTTGAAGCTGAAGAAAAGGTTAACAAGCTGGCCGGTAAGTTGGTAGAGCATGGCGCGGCCCCTTATGAACATAAGAAAGACAACAAAGATAATTACTATGTAACGCTGGAAAACGCCGATGGTAAGCAAAGCACAACATGGGGTGTTGATTTACAACGTGCCATGGCCGAGAGTGAAGCTCAACCGGGTGATCATGTTGAGTTAGAAAACCTTGGCCGCAAAGCTGTTACCGTTGAAAAAGATGTTAAAGACGAAACGGGCAAAGTAGTCAAAAAGGAAACTATCAATACGTTCCGTAATAGCTGGCAGGTTAAAGCTGATGCCATTCGTGATCAGGAACGCCCAGCGCGAGAAATAGTTAAAGAACATCCCGATTTAGTAAACGAAATTACAGCGGTTAAACTGGCTGAGAAAGTATCTCAATCAATGAACGCTGACGACAAAGAACGCTTTATGAGCCGCGTCCGTGACAAACTAGCGGATAAAGTGGCCAGTGGCGAAAAAGGGCCAGAACTGAAAATCAAAGAGGTTCAAACGGTCGATAACCCACGGGTTAAAGATACCGAACTGGAACGCTGATTTATCGTTAACTACCATGGCCCGGACGCTTTTAGCTCCGGGCTTTTTTATAGGGTAATAGGCATGAACAATAAAATACTGGATCTGAATATACCGGGCCGTGAAATTGAGATGAGCCGCCAAGAAGCTGAAGAGTTAGGCGCATTTGAAGAAAGCGCCTTATCTGAAACTGATGCAAGAGAGGCGATTGATATAGAAGACGAGCAGGAGGGTTAACCGATGGCCAGAGGTGACGACAAAGAGAAGAAACCATTCTATGAAGAAATTGCTGATCGTCTGATCAAACAGCTTGAGGAAGGAACCGCGCCATGGCAAAAACCATGGGAACCGGGTTCAAGCAGAATGCCGCATAACCCGGTTAGCGGTACTCGTTACAAGGGAGCCAACGCCCTATGGCTGGCTATGCAACAGCGTACAGATCCCCGCTGGATGACGTATAAGCAAGCCCAAAGCGTGAATGCGCAGGTTCAAAAGGGCGAAAAAGGTACGCTGGTTCAATACTGGAAGTTTACCGACACAATCCCCAAGCTCGACGATAAAGGGAAACCGGTACTGGATGATAACGGTAAGAAAAAAATGATTACCGTGAAACTTGATCGCCCAAAAGTCTTTTCCGCAGTGGTATTTAACGCGGAACAGATTCAAGGCTTACCGCCATTAGAAGTTAAGGCAACAAAACCCGATTGGGAACGCCATGAACGAGCCGAAAATATCTTGCAGGCCATGAGCGTACCTATCAAGCATGATCAAGCTGATGGCGCATTTTACCGCCCTTCTACAGATTCGATACACCTCCCGGAACGTAGCCAATTCCCCAGCGCCGATAATTACTATGCCACTGCATTGCATGAAGCTGGCCATTCAACCGGACACAAAAGCCGTCTGGATAGAGATTTAACCGGGCGATTTGGTTCTGAGTCCTACGCAAAGGAAGAACTGAGAGCTGAAATAGCCTCTTTGATGATTGGCGATGAATTGCAAATAGGCCATGACCCCGGACAACACGCCGCTTACGTTAAAAGCTGGGTGAAGGTTCTAAAGGATGATCCCAAAGAAATACTGAGGGCAGCAAAAGACGCTGAAGCTATTAGTTCCTACCTTTTGAGCCATGAGAAAGAAAAGGCGCAGGAAGCCCCTCAAAACGCACCAGAAAGCGATACAGACCAAAAAGAGGGTAATGATAGCGCATTGCCTTTAAAACTTGCTGAGAAGCTTGCAGAGCGTTTTAACAACGCAGAAGATCGGGCTAAATTCATGGAAAAGATACAGTCCAGACTTACCCACGAAAAACCAGATACGGAAATAAAAATAAAGGAAATTAATACGGTTGTAGTAAGCAAAAAAGGTCTAAAACAAGATACTGATTTAGAGCGTTAAAAAACAGGCGGGAAATAGCCCGCCTGTCTCCCCTCCCCTGTGCGGTTTCGTGCGCACGAAATTTATCGTTCTTCCTGATCGTTATCTCTATCTCTGCCAGTTGAATTTTGCTTTTTTCCGGGCTGCTGGCTTGCTAGTTTCTGACTAACTGCTTTGGCCATTTCATGTCGTTCCGTAGCCATAGGAGGCATGGTATTAACAAAATTCACAACATCAGCGGCAAGCTTTTTATCGCCCGGCTCTGAACTCTGGTTAAGTTCCTGCGCCGCCGATAGCCACCCTTTTCTAACTTCCTGCTGCCTTGTCTGTATTTTCTTTTCCCACGGTTTCGCTTTTGCAGGCTTTCCGGCCCTCGTATCTTTAAACTCTTCTACGATCTCTTTGATTTTGGCTTTATCGACTTCCGGGGTTAATCCACGCTTGCGAATATGAAGAATCGCCTGATCAATACCTTTTTTAACTACGCCACGTGTAGCGCGTGGTGTTGCTTCAGCTTCAACTCCCCTAGCGCGAAGTTCTTTAGCAAAACCTTCACGCCATATTTGAGGATCGCCTTTTTTCACATGTAAGCGCCTGCCATCGAAACCCAAGGTTTTTATACTGATATGAACATGCGGGTGATCAACGTCTTCATGAAGTGCAAAAACATACTGGTAGTTTTCGCCAAATTGTTTTTTTGCAAATGCCCTAGCCGATTCTTTGACGGCCTTAGCTTCCGTTCCTTTCGGCATGGATAGCACTACATTAGTAGTATCGCGCGTATTGGCACGTCGCTTACCTTGATCCTGAGTCCATTCCTTATGAACGGCTTTAACGTCGTCCTTTCCCTTCAATATTTCACCGCGTTCATTTTCAAGTTCCAGCTTCCCGTTTCGGCTGATGTAATCTAAATGGGCTTTAACGTGAGCTGGGCCTTTTGCATTGCCACTCACCTTAACCATCACTTCAGACGCACGATTAGCTATGCGACTAGCCTTACTTTTCAGGTCTGTAGTTTTGTTGGATTTAGTCTTTACTTTACCCTCAAGGAGTTTTGACAAGCTTTCAACGGCCATGGTTAACCTCCCCAACGATTCATGTTTCTATCAATAAGATTAGATACCTTGTCTCGATGGCCATCTATCTGTTCAAGCAGCCGATCTATTAATTCCTTGTTCAGCTTATCGCTATCACGAAACTCTACATTCAACGCTCTGGCTATCTGGTTCAGGTTTCTACCTATCGCGGCCAGCTCACGATTGGAACCCCGCAAAGCATTAACTTCGGCGTCAGTTAATACCGGTTCTTTGCTCAAGGTTGCCAACACTAAATTAGTAAGCCATGTGGTTCTGCTGGGAAACCCTTCAGCCTTAGCGCGTTCTGTCATGCTGTGAATATCTTTCGGTGACAAACGTATCGTTACTTTATCTGAACGTGGTTCTTCCAATCCTTTAGCTTCATTAGGCACTATTCCCGCCGTTACCTTTTCGAGCAACAGCCCCAACATATCGGATTCACTAACACCACGCTCATGACAAAAGGTTTGCCACTTCTCTTTTAATTCCGGCGTAACTCTCTTAACGATCCTCGGCATAAGCGGGCCTTTTACAATATGGGGGGATGGGGGGTATTATAGCAAAGCTGGTGCCATTCGCCAGCACTTTGCGAATCCTGCCCTAGCTATAACCCCCCATATCCTTTTCGTACGCACGAAAATTTTGCACGAATGGCTATTTCACGCCATCGGCTGCGCCTTGGCCCAAAATCAAAACCGGCTCAACAGGACCAGGGGCTGATTTGCGGCTATTGTTTTGAATTGTGCAATCCAAAGATGTTATAATTTGGATTGTGCAATCTAATAACAAAGAGCGCGATATACGCCAATGAAACCTACACAACAGACTTACGAAGAATTGCAGGTTGCTTATGACCATTTCAATGACGCACTTTTTGATGGTTCACTTCCCCCCTGCCTGATCACTCTCCAGCGGGAAAAGAAAACATATGGCTATTTCTCTGCCGAAAGGTTTGTTCACGCCAATGGAACCCGGACGGATGAAATAGCAATGAACCCCGCCTATTTTGCCGTATGCCCGCCAGAAGAAATTATGCAAACGCTTGTCCATGAAATGGCCCATCTCTGGCAATACCATTTTGGTAAACCCGGACGCCGTGGATACCACAATAAAGAGTGGGCTGATAAAATGGAGTCTATCGGTTTAATGCCATCTTCTACGGGGAAACCCGGCGGTGCCAGAACAGGTGATAGCATGGCCGACTATGCCATTGAAGGTGGCCAGTTCATGGATGAATACAACAAGCTTATGCAGGATGATTTTCGTATTTCATGGATGGATAGATTTCCAGCAAGGGATCGCCTTCTTGAGGCCATTGCATCTGGCAATGCTGACCAGTTCGCGGGTGACTTAGAAGCTATGGGGATTGAAGTTGGTGAAGATGGCGAGTTGACGATAAAGAATGAGAATAAATCAAACAGGATTAAATACACCTGCTCTATGTGCGAAACAAATATTTGGGGGAAGCCTGACCTGAATGTGATGTGTGGAGACTGTAACGTAGCCTTTGAAGTCGCTAACTGACGCGCTTCGCTTGTCGGCTATTGATGGAACCGTAACAGACTCGCTACGCTTGCTAGTTACGGCCCATCAACAGCGAATTTTAACGCCATAGATAAATCAATTGTATTTTTTGAACAGAAAATCAGCCAGCAACATAGCTGAGGGGGAAAGTGTCATTGTTAATATGATGGCAAGAGAATTTTCGTAGACGGTATTGTTGTACCACGTACACGCGAACCACACGACAGCCGGGATCATGAAAACCAACCCAATCATTGCAATTTTTTTGGCTTGGTTCGCCTTCTTATCCATGCTATCTCGTCTGTTTTTCCTTAATCGCTGCTGTTCTGCAATGGGTAGGTGACGGATTGAACTATCGAAAGATTCCAATTCATCAACCAACTTTTCCAGATCTCCATTCATTATTTCCCCCTCCTTAAAATACCTATAAAAGTGCTTTTGATAAATCCGGGCTTACCCTTCTTTCCTCGCAGCCAACTAAATAAGTTGGCTGGTATAGCTAATGCCAATACAGCAAACGTTACGCAAATAGCTACTACAGCCAAAAATGATTGGCTGTTTTTCAGGTAGGGATACGCCAGAAAAAGAATCAGGACTAAAGCGGCGATAACGCCGCTGATTAGCACTATGCGATTTTTCATAATTGCCCGCCTCAACCTTCAACAATGGCAACAACGCTAACGTCCTTTAAATCAATCTCGTCTTCACTGCCATCATCATCGTATTTAATCCAACCGAACCCATAAGAAGCTCGGCGGTTCGTGAGTAATCGCGCTGGGCGTTCATCATATTTAATCTGAACAATCGCCTTTTTAATTTTGTCGCTTGCCTCATCTGCGGCAATGATTTTACTGGCTTCATCCTCCAAATCAGAAGATGAGCCGCCGCTGATTGGTTCGCCGTCAATAACTAAAGGTTGTTGCTCTTCGCCCTTCTCCAGTTCGTCGCTATCGGCACCCCCTCCTATCCATGCGTTGGCATCGCTCGGCAGCTCCTGACCTTCTTCATTGTCGCCTGACGTATTCACGGCTTTAGATTCCGGCTCTTTGAGTGAATCACAAAAAGCCCGCACATCAGCAGTAGTTAGCTCGTCTTGTGCTTCGGAACAAAAAGCCTCTACTTCTTCAGCGTGTTTTTTATAGGCACGATGTAACAGGGCCATTGCCTGCATAGAGACAACACGGCCACTGTCGTACATATCGCGGATACAATCAGCCATATCAAAGAAAATAATATGATCTGATACAAACGATGCTGGCTTACCCAATCGGGCCGCGATGGCGCTTTTTTTATCGCCTTTCTCAATCCGGCGCTGGATAAACGTAGCGGTTTCAATTGGTGAAAGAGCTACGCGCTGAATGTTATCAACTGCATTATCAAATTCGTCGGCATCCTCATCAATGAACGCCAAAACATCAGGTAACTCGGCAAGTTCAGCAGCAGCACAACGGCGCTCACCGGCATTAAGAATATATTCCCCCGGTATATCTGGATGAGGTTTCAGACTTACCGGGTTTTTGTTACCGCGTGGTTTTCCAGTTGCCGGATTTACAGACTTCATTGAATCGGCCAGCTCACGGAGTTCCTGCGGGTCGATAGTCTTTCTGGCGTTATCTGCATCCTTATGAATTTTTTTCAGAGGCACACGGATAAGATTTCCTGCAAAACCTTCAGGTACGTCTGTTGAAGCCGCTGATTGAGTAGGGGCCGGGTCGCCTCCCATCAAAGCTGAAAAGTTATCCAGCCCGCTTAAATCCAATCCTTTTTTGGCGCTCATTTGGCAACCCCCATTTTTTCAAAAATGATCTTAAAAGCTTCCTGAAATTCTTTTCCTGCCTCACGTGCAGATGTTTTCTTTAACTGCCATACCGGAATACCTTCGGAAAGGGCTTCTGGAATTGATGAACGAATGCCGATCCGCGCTCTAATTAACAGATGAGCGTAATTCTCTACCAGATTCATTAATGTTTTTTTCTGGTCTTCAGAACGGGAGTTAAAGCGATTAGGTAACATGCCTAGGAAGTTCAGATCTGGATTCCATTTCGACTTAACACCAAAAATGGTTTGCAGCATTTTTGTAATACCATCAATGGAATATTCTTCCAGCTCTATTGGCGACAACACATGATTTGCAACGATAAGCGCCGCTGACATACGCAAACCAAGGGTAGGAGGGGTATCAATGACACAATGATCAAACTGAGACGCCAGCGCGGTAAGGTGGTCTTTAAAGGTTGACATAACCGTTAACGGGGCGCGTTCTATATCGGCCATCTTTGCATCAGCATTGATTAAAGTAATGCCTTCATTTGGCGTAATAGTTAACTGTTGTTCTTCAAAAAGTTGGCTTGCCTGAAGTGCCGCCACACCTCCAGCCTTTTCTAAAGTCTTACTGGCGTTACCCTGCGGATCAAGTTCAACAAAAAGCACTCTGTCGCCTCGTTCCTGAAGAGCCATAGCAAGATGTACGGCGATTGTAGATTTACCTACCCCGCCCTTCTGATTCGTCACTGTTATGATATTCATTCATTTCACCCTTAGCGTTTGCCTGTTTACGCGCCTCATCTTCCATAGCCCTTAACATAGGAACCATTGATGATGGTATACATAGCTCGATACGTTCCCAGCCTGCCGGTGGTTTGCCATGTAACTTGTGCGCTTCTCTAACTTTCTTCGTCATTGCCGCTATTGCTGTACGGCTTAATCCCGTTTCAATCACCATGTCATTTTGCTTTCTGCCATCAACCAAAATTGCTTTCACAATTTCTACATTTGCTGGCTTTAGTGCGCGTGACAGGTTAGAAATGGCATGTTCAAATTCGGCCTGCGTTAGTCGTTTTTTCATTCAATGGATTAACCTCCGAAACTCAACGGCCTAACTGTGGCCTCCCCTTAAATATAAATCATCATCTATTGATGTCAATAGATAATGATTTATTTTGCGGTTTCGTGCGCACGAAATTTATTGTTAACTCGCCGCCATTTCCAAGGCTCTACAATGCTTGATTGCGGATCAGACCATAGGCCAAGGCGTTTTTGCCTAGCGTCCTGTTCAAGGTCTAGCATGGCTGGATTAGTCGCCTGTTCACGGTATCTGTAGGCCCACGCCATACCGTTACTAACCTGAGATTCATTTACGTTGGTGTTATCTTCCTTAAAAACTGTACCTAACACGCGGTTATAGCGATCCTTTCCCTTTTCAACGATGGTTACTTGTTGACGAAAGATCATATCAGCCAGAAATTGACGGGATTTCTGCCCGAAAGGTTGCTTGCTTTCAGGGGCATCAATATCAACTAATCTCACCCTTATTGGCGTTTTATTAACTAAAACATCAACGGTATCACCGTCGATAATTCGTATTATTTCGCCATGAATATCAGCAATTGCATATTGCAACGGTAAAAATAAGAATAGAAAAATAATATTCCAACGCTTCAACATTAATTTTCGCCTCTTTGTTCATCTGATTCCCAAATAACACCGAACCCGGCTTTATAACAAAGTAACGCCCATGCCGCGTAAGGTATCCCGCCTTCTTTACACCAACGCCTAAATGTCCGGCTTCCCTTTCCTCTCCCTGTTTCACTTGGTAGACCTATGTATTTTGATGCGTCAACACCAGTAAACTTATTTCCTGATCGCTCTTCTACCAGACTTAACACCGCTTTGATTTCTTCACCTGTCGGAGGCGTCCAACCATCACTAAAAGGGAGTAAGGTTTCAGTTCTAATTACGTTGTTCAAAGTGTCTCTCCTGAAAGCCCCGCCGAAGCGGGGCAATAGGCTTAGACGGCCTGAAAGCCTGCGTTCTGCTCGCGTAATGCTTCCATCACCGCTTTAAACTCGCTCCCGGATAGGGGAGGAAGCTTAAAGGAGGTGTGGCTATCTATTGCCTTTTTAATCATCTCGGCCAATGCTAAAATATCATTGTTCATGGTTACTCTCTCGCGGGTTTAACGTGAACTTCCCTGTATGGTTGCAGCCATAACAGGGAACCTTTCAAAAGGCCCGCGTAAGCGGGCCACCTGAATCATTTAACGATGTGGCCACTCTCCCAAAGACGGATAGCCGTAGCTTTAGCCCAGCGATACCAGTCTTTACCGGCCTCTTTATACTGATGCCCTAAGCGAACAAGAAGCCAAGTTTCTTGTAGGAAGTCGTTCCGACCTGCGTCGATAGATTGACGTTCACTAATCATTTCATTGATGGCGTTGTTAATCTCGTTAGCCTCTTCAAAATTGCTGTTTTTCATCGGTATTCTCCGGTATTGACCGTAGCAACTTGCCCGGCCTTCATTTGTAATGATGGGCCAAAATGGCCTACCCGTCAATCAAAATAGTATACTTTGATAATGCGATAACCAAAAAAAACCCCGCTAATAGCGAGGTCAATTTTTATATGGGAAACTTAGCCCATAACAATCTTGATACTGGCACCACAGGCCGCCGCGTATCGTTCAAGTGTTGTGACACTGGCTTTACTGGCGTTTTTTTCTAATTTACTTACGGCTGGCTGAGTAATCCCCATACGTTCAGCGACTTGGGTACTATTGATACCAGCTCTGCGGCGCAGATCAGCCAAAAGTTCCTGTAACTCTTCCTCTTTCTTCTCTGCAAGATAAGCGGCCATTACATCAGGGTTCTGTAAGGCTTTAGCCTTCACTTCAGCATAAGGGATACCTTTAACTTTCATCTGTCAGTTCCTCCAGTCTCTTTAATGCTAATTGGATCTCTGCCGGTGGCGTCCTAGGTGTCTTTTTAACAAACGTGCGCAAGATATATATCTTTTTCCCTTTAGCGAAAGCAAAAAAGGTACGTGTAATATCTTTTTTACCCGCTCTTAACTCAAAAAGGCCATCTTGAATAATATCCGTATGTGGATAACGCAACTGATTACCTTGGGCCTCAAGTTTATCCAGTGCAGCAAACGCTTTCCCTTGCATTGGACTATCAAGATCCAAAATTTCCTGTTGTGCTTCCGGGTGAAAAATCAATTCAAACACAAAGCGGCCTCTTTTCCGTATACCATTATTTATGAATGTGCCACCCAACACTTAGCACCATCGTAATCATTCCCACCTTCGGCAATAAAAACGTTCTCATCGACATCAACGGCAATTACGCCGGGCCGCTCATGCTGTGCATCACGAAGGCAATTTTTCCAACCATAAACCTGACCATCCCAAATCATCACAATCCCTGAATGGGCATGTTCAACATTCTGTGTACGCCACCGCTGCGCAATATCAACATAGCTCATCGTATAGTCTCCAGACTGGGGTCAGTTTGGATATAGAGAATTATTGTACGGTAAGCCTGTTTTTTGAACAGGCTTACCTGTAGCAATAGGGTGTACTCCCGCGCTATACAGCGTTTTCAGGGGATTTTGTCTTAATCGGATAACCTAAATGCGATACAGCAAGAGCGACAACCTAAAAGCGATAGCCACTGACGATAAATCAATCACTTACGTATCCGAATTGGTTAAATAATGTGCTTAACGTACAAAAATTTCCGATCTCCAAACTGACCCCAGACTCATCAACTCACTAGGGCAATCATAACCTATAAGCTATCATAACTCAAGGGTTATGCATAACATAAAAGCTATGATAGTGATCTCTTCCCACACAAGTATTGATCCTGAAAGATCGGAAAAAGGATCAAAGCGTAACAGGGCAGGGGCTACGCCATTAGTAATAGGGGGGTAACTTGTCTCAATAGATCTAGGCTGATTTAGCGGCCATTTGGCCATGACAAGTAATAGGGGAGGGAGTTGTCTCACTGCCTGATGGTTTGCCCAATCTGTACCATTTAGCGCGGCTCATTCCTAACACTTCCCACGGTTTCTGTTTAGTCAGTGAATTAGCTTCGTAAACATCACGCTCAACGGCTCCAGCAGCTCTGCGGCGTTCCTCGTCACGCTTTCTGTCTCGTGCGCGTCTACGCTCTAACGCTTCATTTTTAGAAATGATAGTTTTTAGCTGGCGTTGCTCTTCATCTGTAATTTGAAACAGGTTGATTAGAGTGTCATTTTTTGGCGTGTAGAGTGGTGAAAATTCCTTGCCCCCGAAAGATACCTTCTCACCGGCTTCATACTGCTTTGCTTTGCTGTACAGCGTCATTAACTCTTGTGAACGGTAAGACCATGCAGGGGAGATCTCCGTGGCCAGTGCGGCCGCTTCGTGATACATCTGCGTTGAATTTGTCGCCCCGGACAACAGCAAAAAATTAATACGCCAAAATAAATGACGCATCCTTTCCCCTTCCGCTAACCCGCCGCGCAGCTCGTCCAGCTTGCGCAAATCTTCAAGCCTATCCCATGCAAGCTGACGACCGCTAAAACCTCTGAGGTTGCTTTGTCGGCCTCCGGGCAGCAATTGAAGTTTCTGTTCTGCTTTTGTCTGGCGTTGCTTTTCAATATCCCAGCGAGCCACCGGCAATAACATTTCAGCAAGGTACTCGAAGTTATAACGGATTGGTGCGCCATCACGTTCTAGAACGCTTACTACACGGCAAATATTGCCGCTCTTAGTGTTAACCGTATTAACCAATCGTAAAACCCGGCTGGCGTCTTTAGCTGCGGGATCAGCCCCTAGCGAGGAAAGTTTAGATACTAAATGCTTTTGGCAAGCATTCCAGCGCGGTAGCGCGGCACGTGGCAAGGTTCCTTCAAGTAGCCATTTAGCCTGAATACCACGCCCGGAATAGACCATAAAGGAGGGTTCTGGTATGCCTTCTTGTTGACAGAAATAGTTGATTGCAGCGGCCAAAGCTTCAGGTGTTCTACCCTGCGCCCAACTCATCTTGTAGGTATCTATATCGACAAAAAGCAACCCCAAACGTAAGAGGTTTACTACACGCCGGTTAGGACGCATAAATTCAGCTTGGGTTATCCATGTATCGCGTGAGGTATCGACCATGCTAAGAACGGTGGCCATCTCACTTAATGGGTAAGAAGATTGGCGTTTACCCGTTGGCCACTGAGCCAGTACAGAAAAGAAACCATGCCGCCCGGAATTGTGATAAGTCTCCGCTTCGTCGGCTGGATTAAAAAGCGCCAGTTGTGATGTAGCCACGTCTACCCCTTAGACTTGCCAAGAGGCACAACACCGCTATAATAGAGGTGTTGTAACCCTTAGCCTATGTCAGGCAATAATAGTTGTGTTGCAGCCTGCCAGCTTTAGAACACAACTTTGAATTTTAAGCCCCGTTTGTTGACCTTCCCGCCAAGTCGGATCAGCATCGGGGTTTTACCTTTTTAGGCCGCCAGTAATTGAAAAGGGCGCGCCTTATCTATTCTGCTGCGGCGATCTTCTGAATGCAGTGCATCCCATAAATCGACTTTCTTCTGCAAATCCAGCCAAAAATCAGGATTGTTACCAAAGACTTTTGCAAGGATGAGCGCGGAATCTATTGTTATGGCCACTTTTCCATGACAGAGCTGATTAACGTGCTTTCTCGTCCATCCGGTATAGGTGGCCAACGCCGTTTGGCTAATTCTGTTCGGTTCTAAGAACTGAGAAAGCAGAACGTCACCCGGCGTTGCCGGTCTTAATACTTGTGTCTGGTTCATGCTTCACCTCGATAATCAAAACGGTACAGATTGAAGTGTAACCTATAAGGTAAACATGTCAAACTGATCTTTATTTTGGATTGCACAATCCAAAAATGAGATAATTTAGCTGAAATGACCTCTATTTAACATAATGGATCTTATCGGCACCACGCCGAGAAGGTTCGCCATAAAAGCGGTACATAAGCCGTGAAAGGTACAGTTTTCTATGCGGAAAAGAGGGGAGTTTATTGTTACTGACTTGTTACTAAATGGAGGTTTTCCATTTGGCCATTGATTTTGGTCGAAAGGTTTATTTTTGGCGTTTTTTACTTCTGTAAAGCTGCAAAACCTCTTCGGCAAAATCATCATCAACAATATAGAAGTAGCACTCTGGTACATCGAGGATGGCAGCAATTGAGCACACCATTTCAAAGGTAGGTCTGTAAGTGCCGGTTTCGTACTGAGATATACGCGATCTGGCCGTGGTTTCGTCTAGGCCCGCAAGAACGCCCAGCTTCTCCTGAGAAAGCTTTGCTTGCGTCCTAATGGGTTTGAGTCGGTAATTTATCATCACATGCGCCACTGATATTAGTTGACGGCATGTTTAGCATTACTTTACAGTGCTTATGTTTAGAAATACTGGACAAACAAACCTTTTTATGCCAACCCAGGGTCACACTACAGGAATGTTTAGACCGTTTTTTGTTACTTTTTATGATATGTATTACGGGGTCAGCTTGGTGAGAACTAAATCATAGAGCCAAGCAAGAGC
>NZ_JBIUCY010000024.1:0-30336 GCF_044540725.1 Edwardsiella sp. A.80236 | reverse complement strand
TCGTAACGAGCCATAGTTCAATATGTCATGGAAACAGGCAGTTACTATAGCTCAGGTGATTAAGGGACACAGCCTAGATCGTGAAAAAAGCTATCATAGTCTAGAGCGTGACTTATCGGCGAATACACCGATCGATCGGCAAAAACGGTATGAGTGTGAAAACTATGGCGATGAATATGGGCACAGTCGTATGTTCCTTAATTTTGAATGGCGTATCATCTACCGTCATAATCTATTCCCGGTAACGTTGCCGCAGCAAAAACGTTGGTGGAAACCGCTGTGGTGGTTACGTTATCTCTTCGCTTCGTTAGCCCGCTAACGCACGCTTGCAGAACGCCACTAAAAAAGGGGATGAATACTCATCCCCTTATCATCACAGACGAAGACTTACTCAACGGTGACAGATTTAGCCAAATTACGCGGCTGATCTACGTCAGTACCTTTGATCAATGCAACATGGTACGAAAGCAGCTGTAATGGGACCGTGTAGAAAATCGGCGCGATCACCTCTTCTACATGCGGCAACGCAATGATACGCATCCCTTCACTTTCGCTAAACCCGGCGCTTTGGGCGGCGAAAACGTACAGCAGACCACCGCGGGCGCGCACCTCTTCAATGTTGGATTTTAGTTTCTCCAACAGTTCATTGTTCGGAGCGACCACCACCACGGGCATATCGGAATCGATCAGTGCTAATGGACCATGCTTCAGCTCGCCAGCGGCGTAGGCTTCGGCATGAATATAGGAGATCTCCTTCAGCTTCAGCGCACCTTCCATCGCGATCGGGTACTGATCACCACGCCCTAAGAACAATGCATGATGCTTATCCAGGAACTCCTCAGCTAACGCTTCGATGCTACGATCCAGCGACAGCATCTGTTCGATACGGCTCGGCAAGGCTTGTAGCGCATGAACAATATCATGCTCGATATCGGCAGCCATACCATGCAGACGACCGATACGCGCCACCAGCATCAGCAACACCGTTAATTGCGTGGTGAAGGCCTTGGTTGAAGCCACACCGATCTCGGTACCGGCACGCGTCATCAATGCCAGGTCGGACTCACGCACCAGCGATGAACTGGCGACGTTACAAATCGCCAGCGATCCCAGGTAGCCGATCGCCTTTGACAGACGCAACGCCGCTAGAGTATCAGCCGTTTCACCGGACTGAGATAGCGTGATGATCAGGCTGTTCTTGCGCACAGCAGACTTGCGATAGCGGAACTCCGACGCGATCTCCACATCACAAGGAATACCGGCCAATGCCTCAAACCAATAACGCGCCACCATGCCAGAATGATAAGAGGTGCCGCAGGCGATGATTTGCACATGCTCCACCTGTGATAACAGGCGATCCCCTGCCTCACCCAGTTCGCTCAGATCGATGCAGCCATGGCTAAAACGCCCCTCAAGGGTATTTTTAATGGCCTGAGGCTGTTCATAGATCTCCTTTTGCATGTAGTGACGATAATTGCCTTTGTCACCAGCATCGTACTGCACGTTGGACTCAATCTCGGCGCGTTCTACCGCCGCACCACTCGCATCGAAAATGGTCACGCTATGACGCGTCACCTCGGCAATATCCCCCTCTTCCAGGAAGATGAAGCGACGCGTTACGGGTAGCAAGGCAAGCTGATCGGAGGCGAGGAAGTTCTCTCCCATACCGCGACCGATGACCAATGGACTACCGGAGCGTGCACAGACCAGTACGTTAGGCTGTTGGCTATCCATGACGACGGTACCGTAAGCACCTCGTAGTTGTGGGATCACCCGCTTAACGACCTCTAACAGGGATCCGCCTTGACGCTGCTCCCAGTTCACCAAATGGGCAATCACTTCGGTATCGGTTTCAGAGGTAAAGTGATAACCACGCTCGATCAATTGCGCGCGCAGTATTTCATGATTTTCGATGATACCGTTGTGTACCACGCTAATGTGGCCGGACACATGGGGGTGCGCATTCTGTTCACTCGGCTCACCATGAGTCGCCCAACGGGTATGGGCAATACCGGTTCCCCCGATCATCGGAGATAGGGCGACAGCATCGCTCAATGCCTTGACCTTGCCGACTCGGCGTAAACGTTGTACATGGCCTTGAGAATCGACTATCGCCAATCCCGCCGAGTCATAACCGCGATACTCTAAACGGCGCAGGCCTTCTAACAGAATATCTGCGACATCACGTTGCGCCACTGCGCCAACAATTCCACACATACGATTTAATTCCTATAACAAAACCACCAAGGCGGTTTGTCGATGCCCGTATCGATCTGATTGATAAACGACGTATTACGTCGTTGCCCCGAGCCTTGTAGAGAGTGGGGCCACGCCTTATCTGTTGTAGGGCGCGTTATTATGTTTTGCGCTGTACTCCAAGCAGGAGTACAGCGCAAAACCGCTGCGGCCGTCAGGCCGCAGCGATCGCGCTTATTTTTTCTTCACCGGCCGTTTCCAACCGCGGATCTGTGACTGTTTCACCCGGCTAAGGACTAACTCATCGTCGCCAACGTCTTTCGTTACCGTTGTACCCGCCGCAATGGTCGCGCCGCGGCCAATGGTGACCGGCGCCACCAGTTGGCTATCGGAACCGACAAATACATCATCACCGATCACCGTCTGATGCTTATTGGCACCGTCATAGTTACAGGTGATCGTACCGGCGCCGATATTCACCCCCGCACCAATCTGCGCATCCCCGAGGTAACTCAAATGACCGGCTTTAGAACCATGGCCTAAATGCGCCTTCTTCATTTCGACGAAGTTACCCACATGCGCTTGAGCATCCAAACGGGCACCGGGGCGCAGGCGCGCAAATGGCCCCACAGTACAGGATTCGGCGAGCGCCGCCCCCTCGATCACCGTGTAGGGACTGATCACGCTATCGGCGGCAATCTGACAATCCTTCAGCACGCAACCGCTGCCGATATGCACCCGATCACCCAATGTCACCTTACCCTCAATGATCACATTGGTATCGATGATCACATCACGTCCATGACACAACTCCCCGCGCAGATCGAAACGCGCCGGGTCGAGCAACATGACGCCCGCTAACAACAGACGCTGCGCCTGCTGCTGTTGATAAGCTCGCTCCAAGCCAGCCAGTTGCAAGCGGTTATTCACGCCCTCAACCTCATACAGGTGATCGGGATGTACCGCTTCAATCCGCCGCCCTTCTTGATGAGCCATGGCGATAATGTCGGTGATGTAAAACTCACCCTGGGCATTATTGTTATCCAGACGTGCCAACCAACGTTTCAGATCCGCACCATTCGCCACCAGAATACCGGTATTAATCTCATCGATATGGCGCTGTACTTCACTGGCATCCTTATGTTCGACGATACCCGTAACCACACCATCCTGACGCACGATACGACCATAGCCTGTCGGATCGGCGAGTTTGACGGTCAATAGTCCAATCCCTCCCTGCGGTTTGGCAGCGATCAGGCGTTGCAGCGTCGCAGTCGCGATCAGCGGCACGTCACCGTATAACATCAGGATATCTTCATCATCGGCAAAATAAGGTGCCGCCTGCTGCATCGCATGACCGGTACCTAACTGCTGTGCCTGTAAGACCCAATTCAATGGCTGACCGGCCAAACGAGACTGCAATAACTCGCCGCCATGACCATAGACCAGATGAACCTGATGTGCGCCCAGCGTCAATGCGCTGTCGATGACATGTTGCACCATCGGCTTACCTGCCAGCGGATGCAATACCTTGGGAAGATCGGAATACATGCGGGTCCCCTTACCGGCGGCAAGGATGACCACGCTTAACGGATGTGTCGACATAAGCAATCTGATCCATTCAAATTGATGGGCTCAAGTAAACCTGTTAGCCAGCAGGATTACTACATATTTCTCTACTCAAAACACGCTCAGACCCGTGAGCCTGAAGGGATGGGGTGATGATAGATAACTTGGCGCCGCAAGGGCAAACACTCTCTGCCTCGTGCGCTGTTTTTAGGGTTAGCGCTTAATAAGCAACCCGTAATCGATTAGGGGAGAACACTTTTTTTCACCATAAAAAAAACCTCTCCAATGGGAGAGGTTTTTGCGGCAGTCTGTCTGCTTACATCGCTTTTTTGGTCAGTTCGATTACACGCAGTTTCGCAATCGCCTTGGCCAGCTCTGCGGATGCCTGAGCATAGTCGACATCGCCGTGCGAGCTACGGATGTGCTCTTCGGCTTTACGCTTCGATTCCATCGCGCGCGCCTCGTCGAGGTCTTGACCACGGATAGCGGTATCGGCCAGCACGGTTACCGCGCTGGACTGCACCTCAAGGATGCCGCCGGACAAGTAGATAAACTCTTCCTCGCCGTGCTGTTTAACGATACGCACCATGCCAGGCTTAATGGCAGTAAGCAGCGGAGCATGACCCGGGTAGATACCCAGCTCACCTTCACTACCCGTCACCTGGATTTTTTGCACCAGCCCGGAGAACATCTGACGCTCCGCGCTGACCACATCCAGATGGAAAGTCATAGCCATATCACCCTCCTATCAGGCGTTACAGTTTCTTGGCTTTTTCCATGGCTTCGTCGATAGAACCCACCATGTAGAACGCCTGCTCCGGCAGATGGTCATAGTCACCGTTCATGATGCCTTTAAAGCCCTGAATGGTGTCTTTCAGTGACACATACTTACCCGGAGAACCGGTGAACACTTCGGCCACGAAGAACGGCTGAGACAGGAAGCGTTGGATCTTACGCGCACGGGCAACCACCAGCTTATCCTCTTCGGATAGCTCGTCCATACCCAGAATGGCGATGATATCCTTCAGCTCCTGATAACGCTGTAGGATGGACTGCACGCCGCGTGCGGTATCGTAGTGCTCCTGACCCACCACCAGCGGATCCAGCTGACGGCTGGTCGAATCCAGCGGGTCAACGGCCGGGTAGATACCCAGCGAGGCGATCTGACGACTCAGTACGACGGTCGCATCCAAGTGGGCGAAGGTGGTCGCCGGGGAGGGGTCAGTCAAGTCATCCGCCGGGACGTATACGGCCTGTACGGAGGTGATAGAGCCCGTCTTCGTTGAGGTGATACGCTCTTGCAACACACCCATCTCTTCCGCCAGGGTCGGCTGATAACCTACCGCCGACGGCATACGCCCCAGCAGAGCAGAAACTTCGGTACCAGCCAAGGTATAACGATAAATGTTATCGATGAACAACAACACATCGCGACCTTCATCACGGAATTTCTCCGCCATGGTCAGACCGGTCAACGCCACACGCAGACGGTTTCCCGGCGGCTCATTCATCTGGCCGTATACCAGAGAAACTTTATCCAATACGTTGGAGTCGGTCATCTCGTGGTAGAAGTCGTTACCCTCACGGGTACGCTCGCCTACACCGGCAAATACGGAGTAACCGGAGTGCTCGATAGCGATGTTACGGATAAGCTCCATCATGTTAACGGTCTTACCCACACCGGCACCACCGAACAGGCCAACTTTACCGCCTTTGGCGAACGGGCAAATCAGGTCGATAACCTTGATGCCGGTCTCCAGCAGCTCCTGAGAGTTGGACAGATCTTCATAGCTCGGCGCCGCGCGGTGGATAGCCCAACGCTCTTCTTCGCCGATCTCGCCCTTCATGTCGACCGGATCACCCAGTACGTTCATGATACGGCCCAGGGTCGCCTTACCGACCGGAACCTCGATCGGATGGTCTTGGTCTTCAACCACCAGCCCACGGCGCAGACCGTCGGAGGAGCCCATCGCGATGCAGCGAACGACGCCGCCACCCAGCTGCTGCTGCACTTCCAGTACCAGTTTCGTGGCACCGCCTTTTACTTCCAGTGCGTTATACACCTTCGGCACGGCATCTTGCGGGAACTCCACGTCCACCACAGCGCCGATAACCTGGATAATCTTTCCAGTAGCCATCTTGAATCCTCTACGTAATTCGTAAACCTAGCTCTTAAACCGCAGCAGCACCCGAGACGATCTCGGTCAGCTCCTGGGTGATGCTGGCCTGACGAGCCTTGTTGTAGACCAACTGCAGCTCTTTGATCAGGTTGCCGCCGTTATCGGTTGCTGCCTTCATAGCAACCATTCGCGCGGCCTGCTCACTGGCCAGGTTTTCCACGACGCCCTGATAAACCTGAGATTCCACATAACGGCGCAGCAAGGTATCCAACAGCGCCTTAGGATCCGGTTCGTACAGGTAATCCCATGATTTCCGCTTCAGCTCTGCATCGTCAGCCTTCGGCAACGGCAACAACTGAAGGACCTGTGGTTCTTGGGCCATGGTATTGATGAACTTGTTGCTCACCACATACAGGCGATCCAGACGGCCTTCATCATAGGCCTGCAGCATCACCTTCACCGGACCGATCAACTCGGACAGCGAGGGGTTATCCCCCATACCGGTAACCTGAGCGACAACATTGCCACCCACGGACCCAAAGAAAGAGACCGCTTTCGAACCGATCAGCGCGAGATCGATGTCCACGCTCTTCTGGTTCCACTCTTTCATATCTGTCAGCAGTTTCTTAAACAGGTTAATGTTCAAGCCACCGCACAGACCACGGTCGGTAGAAACCACCAGATACCCCACGCGCTTCACATCGCGCTCTTCCAGGTACGGGTGTTTGTATTCCAGATTCCCCAGCGCAAGGTGACCAATCACTTTGCGCATGGTTTCTGCATAGGGACGGCTGGCCGCCATGCGATCCTGCGTTTTACGCATTTTGGAGGCGGCGACCATCTCCATCGCTTTCGTGATCTTTTGCGTGTTTTGCACGCTGGCGATCTTGCTACGTATCTCTTTCGCGCCGGCCATCTCTGCTTCTCCTCAAAACCTTTTACGGCCCACCGTATTACTGCCGGCAGGCCGTAAGGCTATTACCAGGACTGGGTTGCTTTGAAGGTATCGAGGATGCCTTTCAGCTTGCCTTCGATCTCGTCGTTATAAGCACCGGTCTGGTTGATTTGTTGCATCAGGTCGGCCTGCTCACGCTCAACGTAAGCCATCAATGCCGCTTCAAAGGCACCAATCTTCGCCAGTTCGACGTCTTCCAAGTAGCCACGTTCGGCGGCAAACAGCACCAGCGACTGTGCGGCAACGGACATCGGCGCGTACTGCTTCTGTTTCAGCAGTTCGGTAACTTTCTGACCATGGCTCAACTGTTTACGGGTCGCGTCATCCAGATCAGAGGCGAACTGGGAGAAAGCTGCCAGTTCACGATACTGTGCCAACGCGGTACGAATACCACCGGACAGTTTCTTCATGATCTTGGTCTGTGCCGCGCCACCCACACGGGATACGGAGATCCCCGGGTTAACCGCAGGACGGATACCGGCGTTAAACAGGTTGGATTCCAGGAAGATCTGACCATCGGTAATCGAGATTACGTTGGTCGGAACGAACGCGGAAACGTCCCCGGCTTGGGTTTCAATGATCGGCAGCGCCGTCAGTGAGCCCGTTTGTCCCTTGACTTCACCCTTAGTGAAAGCCTCGACGTAATCGGCGTTAACACGCGCCGCACGCTCCAGAAGACGGGAGTGGAGGTAGAATACGTCGCCCGGGAATGCTTCACGTCCAGGCGGACGACGGAGCAGCAGGGAGATTTGACGATAAGCGACCGCTTGCTTGGACAGATCATCGTAGATGATCAGCGCGTCTTCGCCGCGATCACGGAAATACTCACCCATTGCACAACCGGCATACGGTGCCAGGTATTGCAATGCAGCGGATTCAGAAGCCGAAGCGACCACGACGATGGTGTTCGCCAGTGCACCGTGCTCTTCCAGCTTACGCACCACGTTCGCGATGGTAGAGGCCTTCTGACCGATAGCGACATAGATACACTTAATGCCGGAGTCACGCTGGTTGATGATGGCATCGACGGCCAGCGCGGTTTTACCGGTCTGACGGTCGCCGATGATCAACTCACGCTGACCACGGCCGATCGGGATCATGGCATCGACAGACTTATAGCCCGTCTGTACTGGTTGATCGACCGACTGACGCTCGATAACGCCCGGGGCGATAGCTTCAACGGCGGAGAAGCCGTCGTGCTCGACCGGACCTTTACCGTCGATCGGTTCACCCAGGGTGTTCACCACGCGGCCCAGCAGACCACGGCCTACCGGAACTTCCAGAATACGGCCGGTACACTTGACCTTCATGCCTTCGGCCAGGTCAGCGTAGGGCCCCATCACTACCGCCCCCACAGAGTCGCGCTCCAGGTTCAGTGCGATAGCGTAGCGGTTGCCCGGCAGCGCGATCATCTCGCCCTGCATGACATCCGCCAAACCGTGAACACGGATAATCCCGTCGCTCACGGAGACGATTGTACCTTCGTTGTGAGCCTCGCTCACCACGTCGAACTGAGCAATGCGCTGCTTGATCAGTTCGCTGATTTCGGTGGAATTCAGTTGCATGCTCCAGTCCCCTTAAGACTGCAAGACGTCTGCTAGGCGATCCAGACGGCCGCGGATGCTGCCATCGATCACCAAGTCACCCGCGCGGATCACCACGCCGGCCAATACAGACTTATCAATTTTGCAATTCAGCTTCACTTTACGTGACAGACGTTGTTCCATTGCGGCGCTGATTTTATCCAGCTGCGTCTGACTCAGAGGCGCGGCAGAGGTGACTTCTACATCCGCCGTCGCTTCCATCGCATCTCGCAGCGCAATAAACTGCTGCAGCACGTCAGGAATAACCTGTAAACGTCCGTTTTCCGCCATCACTCTAATGAAGTTCTGACCGGATTGATCGAGCTGGTCACCGCAAATCTTGATGAAACACGCCGCAAGGGTCTCCGGAGCCAGGGCACCGGACAACATTTCGGCCACGCTTTCATTGCGGGTCACCTCAGCGCTGAATGCCAGCATAGTCTGCCAACGATCCAGGCTGTTATGCTCAACAGCAAAGTCAAAAGCTGCTTTGGCGTAGGGGCGAGCTACCGTGATAAATTCAGACATCGGCCCCTCCCTCCTTACAGTTCAGCGACTAGTTTATCGACGATGTCGCTGTTCGCAGCTTCATCCACGGAACGTTCAATAATCTTCTCGGCACCGGCGATAGCCAGCATGGCGACCTGTTTACGCAGCTCTTCACGCGCACGCTTACGCTCGGCATCGATTTCTGCCTGCGCCTGCGCGACGATCTTGGCACGTTCCTGTTCCGCTTCGGCTTTCGCCTCATCGATGATCTGAGACTTACGCTTATTCGCTTGCTCGATGATCACCTGTGCGTCAGCCTTCGCCTTTTTCAGCTGGTCGGTCGCATTGGCTTGCGCCAAGTCCAGATCTTTTTTCGCACGCTCTGCGGAAGAGAGACCGTCAGCAATCTCTTTCTGACGCTTCTCGATGGCAGCCATAATCGGCGGCCATACATACTTCATACAGAACCAGACGAACAGGACAAACGCGATGGCCTGGCCGAGGATTGTTGCGTTAAGATTCACAGCACAATGCCTCTTAAATTAGTTAATCGGTTTGGTTGGCGTAACGGGATATTCCGGTTACGCGACGGCAAACATGACGTACAGACCCAGACCAACAGCAATCATCGGGATAGCATCCACCAGACCCATTACGATAAAGAACTGTGTACGCAGCAGCGGGATCAGATCCGGCTGACGCGCGGCGCCTTCCAGGAATTTCCCACCCAAGATGCCGATACCGATCGCAGCACCGATTGCCGCCAGACCCATCATCACAGCGGCAGCCATGTACAGCAGATCCATACTCAGGTTTTCCATGACAGTCTCCAGTTTGTTTCAGTTAAACGCAGTAGTGTTGTTAAAAAATAATCAGTGCTCTTCAGACGCCATCGACAGATAGACGATCGTCAGAACCATGAAGATAAAGGCTTGAAGCGTAATAATCAGAATGTGGAAGATAGCCCATGGAACGTTGAGCAACCACTGTGACCACCACGGCAACAGACCGGCAATCAGGATGAAAATCAGCTCGCCGGCATACATGTTACCGAACAGTCGCAAACCGAGAGAGATCGGCTTGGACAACAGGCTGACGCCTTCCAGAATCAAGTTAATCGGGATAAAAACAGGATGATTGAACGGTTGTAACGTCAGCTCCTTCACGAAGCCTCCCAGTCCCTTCATCTTAATGCTATAGAACAGAATCAGGATAAATACCCCGAGCGCCATGGAGAGCGTAATATTGACGTCCGCAGACGGAACAACACGCAATGCCGGCAGGCCCAGCCAGTGTTCGGCGATATAGGGCAAGAAATCGATCGGCACCAAGTCCATCAAGTTCATCAGGAATACCCAGACGAAGATGGTTAAGGCCAACGGAGCGACCAGTTTGCTCTTACCGTGGTACATATCGCGTACACTGCCATCGACGAAGCCGATGATCAGCTCGATGGCCGTTTGAAACTTACCCGGCACACCGCTAGTGGCATGTTTAGCGACTTTACGGAACAGAGCCAGAAAGATCAGGCCCAGCACCACAGAGAAGAACATGGAGTCGATGTTCAACGTCCAGAAAGACGCTGGGCCATCGTGCGGATTCACCAGCTCAAAAGTACGCAGGTCCAGCTGAAGGTTATTCAGATGGTGACCGATGTACTCTTGTGGCGTAGAGATTTCTCCTGCAGACATGATGCCTCTTACCCTTTAAGTAGTTAATACGGTAACTGTTTTAATTACGACTAATAAATGCTGGTGCGGCGATCTGCACCACCAGCACCGCAATGTAAGTCAGGCCTAGCGGAAGAAAGACCGCTTTCAACCACCCTAGCGACACGATAAGCAGCGCGATCGTACAGACCACCTTCAGCGCCTCGCCGGTGACAAATGCCCAAGCGATACGTCCCTCTCCCGGCTCCCCTACTCGCTGACGTAAAGCAAACAGCATAAAGACAGCATTGGGTAACCAGGCTGATAGACCGCCCAAGAGTGCGGACCATCCCCAGTTCGCCGTTTTCATCGACAGACAAATACTGAATAGAACAAAGGTCACTAACTGTAGAATCAGCAGGTTACGTACTGTCTTCCCGCCATAGAGTGCTCCAGACATGACGTTTGCTCTCTCCGTACCCCCCAGGAGGTATGCTGATTTGAGTGACGTAATAAAACTGCCTTTACGAGGCAGAGTCAAGCCAGAAAAACGTGAAAATTATACGGTGCACACCTACAAATTCAATGCATAAGTAGCCAAAAAGTGAATAGTAATTTAAATATTTTCACGTTTTATCGTCAAAGCCACAGAATCGACGTAATAATCATTTTTAGTGATACATCTGACAATTCCAATATTACATTTTTGCCAGCGTAGATGATCACAAAATAAAGCGATAAAAAAGCCTGTATACCATAGGGTTAAGGCTAATCTTTAGCCAAAATTGCTAATATAGACATTTAAAATCATAAAGTTAGGTTATTAACGCAACAATCTACTAAGTAAAACCAAATAGAAACAGCCTATTGACATACGGAGTAACCCACGTCGTTCCCCCCATCGCCCCCGCCTCAAAGGGCGAAAACACCCGGCAAATGGGGGAATACGATACGTCGATCCCCGTACACCGATACCCTTCACCTGGTCACCCGTGTAAAAAAAAAGTAAACAGAGTGCTCGGCAATGACTTGATGGTTAGGCTCGGCCTCCAGGATTCTGTTTATTTCTCAATCAATGGTTTTTTTGATTTTTTTTGATAAAAAACAAAATTAATGTGCTTTAAGCACCACCAGATGACGCTCCCCTTCCAGCATCGGTACCTGCAAGCGGATCACCGATTCCAAGGTCACGCCCTCAGGTAAACTCTGCAATTCATCCTGCGGGACCACGCCCTTCAGCGCATAAAACCGCCCATGCGGAGCGGCCGGTAGGTGATGACACCAAGCGAGCATATCCTGTAACGAGGCGAAGGCACGACTGATAACACCATCGAATGGCGGTTCAGCCACAAAGCTTTCTACCCGGCTCTGTACCGGCTCGATATTGTTCAGTTGCAGCGCATGCTGTACTTGGCGTAGGAAACGTACCCGTTTCCCCAGACTATCCAATAGCGTGAAGTGAGACTCGGGACGTACGATAGCCAACGGAATCCCCGGTAGTCCGGGTCCCGTACCCACATCGATAAAGCGTTGTCCTTGCAGATGAGGACTGACCACGATGCTGTCCATGATATGGCGAACCAACATCTCACGCGGATCGCGTACGGAAGTCAGGTTATACGCCTTATTCCACTTATCCAGCAGCTCGACATACGCCAATAGCTGCTGTTTTTGCTGATCGGTTAACGAAATGCCAGCCTGCGCCAGCAGCGTATCCAGTTGCTTGTGCACGGGTTCTTTTCCTCTGTCAAATCCAGCTCGGCCGCAGCAACACTGCGGAGGCCAGAACGAAGTGATGAGCCGCGCTAAGGCGGCTCGGAAGCCATAGTTAAACGCTGCGGCGTAGCATTCCCTGCTTCTTCAACCAAACCAGTAGAATGGAGATCGCGGCCGGAGTGATGCCGGAGATACGCGATGCTTGCCCGATAGAACTTGGTTTATGATCGTTAAGCTTGGCGATCACCTCGTTAGACAAGCCATTCACCTGGCGATAATCCAAATCGGCCGGCAACAGGGTGTGCTCGTTACGCATCTGCTTTTCGATCTCATCCTGCTGTCTAGCAATATAACCTTGATATTTAACTTGAATCTCAACCTGCTCGGCCGCCTGACGATCCTCTAGCGGGGGCGCAAACGGGGCTAATGAAGTGAGCGCAGCGTAATCCATCTCCGGGCGCCGCAGCAGATCTTCGCCATTAGCCTCGCGCGATAACGGCGTCTTCAGCAACGCATTGATTGTCGCCGCCTGCTCGGCCTGGGGATGTACCCAGGTATCACGCAGACGCTGACGCTCCCGTTCCATGTTTTCTAACTTCCGGTTGAAGTGAGCCCAACGTTCATCGTCAACCAGACCCAATTCACGCCCGATCGGTGTGAGACGCAGATCGGCATTGTCTTCGCGTAGCATCAGGCGATATTCGGCCCGCGAAGTGAACATACGGTACGGCTCTTTGGTCCCTAGGGTGCAGAGATCATCCACCAAGACACCGAGATAAGCCTGATCTCGCCGTGGAGCCCAACCTTCCAACTCGGCGGCACAACGCCCAGCATTGAGGCCCGCCAGCAGACCTTGGGCAGCGGCTTCTTCGTAACCGGTGGTGCCATTAATCTGACCGGCGAAGAATAATCCCTGGATATACTTGCTTTCCAATGTTGGCTTCAGATCGCGCGGATCGAAAAAGTCATACTCGATAGCATAGCCTGGGCGCACGATTCGGGCATTTTGCATCCCATCCATCGAGCGCACGATCGCCATCTGAACATCGAATGGCAGGCTGGTGGAGATGCCGTTAGGGTAGATCTCGTTGCTGGTTAGCCCTTCTGGCTCTAAGAAGATCTGATGCGCGTTACGATCGGCAAAGCGCATGACTTTATCTTCGATCGAAGGGCAATAGCGTGGGCCGATCCCTTCGATGATCCCTGCATACATCGGGCTACGATCCAGATTGTTACGGATCACCTCATGAGTACGTTCGTTAGTATGGGTGATATAACAGGGTAGCTGACGCGGATGTTGACTTGCGTCACCCAGGAAGGAGAACACCGGTGCCGGATTATCGCCATGTTGCTGTGCTAAGGCGGCGAGATCGATGGTTCGAGCATCCAAACGGGGCGGAGTTCCCGTCTTCAACCGGTTGACGCGTAATGGCAGTTCACGCAGTCGATGGGCAAGACCGATCGAAGGCGGATCCCCGGCACGACCCCCACTGTAGTTTTCCAGACCGATATGGATCTTACCGTTTAGGAAGGTTCCAACCGTCAATACGACCGCTTTCGCCCGGAACTTTAGTCCCATCTGAGTGATCGCGCCAACGACACGATCGTTTTCGACGATCAGATCCTCGACGGCCTGTTGGAAGATCATCAGATTAGGCTGGTTTTCCAATGCCATACGAACCGCTTGGCGGTACAACACACGATCCGCTTGCGCACGTGTCGCCCGCACCGCGGGTCCCTTGCTGCCGTTGAGGATCCGGAATTGGATCCCGCCTTTGTCGATCGCCTGAGCCATTAATCCACCCAGGGCATCGACCTCTTTAACTAAGTGTCCCTTACCGATGCCGCCGATAGCCGGATTACATGACATATGGCCAAGCGTGTCGATATTGTGAGTTAACAGTAGGGTCTGGCGGCCCATTCGGGCTGAAGCCATGGCCGCTTCGGTACCGGCATGGCCGCCGCCGATAATGATGACATCAAAGGGATCGGGGTAAAACATGGTACTGCACCTCGCGCTAACCGAAAGGCTGTCAACGATCGTTATTTGCCTAGGGGTGGGGATTCTACTCAAGTTTAGGCGTAGGTCCAACCGAAGAGGATCGTGGATCCTTCGCCCAGTATTTAAAAGATCTTTTTTATTTAAAGATCTCTTTATTAGATCTTCTATTAGGATCGTGATCCTTTGTGGATAACACGTTTTTCTCAATAAGGATCAAGTGACTACGCAGGATCATTTACTGTGGAAGATCGGTGATCCCAGACCGTAAAAGCTGGGATCTTTATTGGTTGTTATGCACAGGCCAAAAAATGGCTAGCGGTTGTTATTGGGATAACTACCTGTTTCTTACTGCTTATAACAAGACTTATACACAGACTAAGTGGACAAAAAACAGACTTAATGAATAAGTTTTTCCCACTCGGCAAGCCATTCTTCTGCTGGATCCTCGGGAACATCGTGCTGCTTGATGTCGATCTTGATCACTTCACCGATCCGTTGGGCACCGAATGCGATCAAAATGCGATCGACAATAGCGATCCCTCCGCAGAAGGTGTCGTATTCACTACTACCGATCCCCACTGCGCCGAAATGGATCCCGGTGAGATCCGGCTGTTGAGTTTCAATCTGCTCAAACAAGGGCTGTAAGTTGTCGGGGAGTTCACCTGCGCCATGCGTTGAGGTCACCACCAGCCAAATCCCTTGTTGTGGCACTTCATCAAGCTCGGGACCGTGCAGTACCTGCACCTCATGCCCTTGTGCAAGCAGCTTATCGGCTAGATGTTCTGCGACATATTCGGCATTACCCAGAGTACTGCCGCTGATTACGGTGATGTGTGCCATGATGATCCCAGCCTGTGATTCGGAGGCGCTATTGTACGCTGCGAATTTGCTGGGATCTAGCTGTGGATAATATGGGAATGAAAAGGGATCGTTTCTTCGCCTTCAGGGCTTAATGTCCCGCATGATCGGGTTTTGCAGCGAGATTAGGGTCTCCGTCGACTGGATCTCATCGATAGTCTGGATCTTGTTGATAAGTACATGCTGCAGCGCCTCGATGGACCTAGTCATCACCTTGATGAAAATACTGTAGTGACCGGTGGTGTAGTAAGCCTCAACTACCTCATCTAGGCTCTCCAGACGGGCTAAGGCTGAGGGATAGTCTTTAGCACTTTTTAAGATGATGCCGATAAAACAGCAGACGTCGTAGCCCAACATTTTCGGACTGACTTGTACGCAGGCACCGGTGATCACGCCGGCTTGCTTCATCTTTTCTACGCGTACATGGATCGTTCCTGGGCTGACGTTAAAGTTTTTAGCCAATTCGGCGTAGGGCGTACGGGCATTCTTCATCAATGCGTTAAGGATGCCGCGATCGAGATTATCGATCGGATAAATTTCTGCCATTTTTATCCTCGGTTTTTGAATAATTAATAATTTTTGATGCGATATAATGAACGATTAAAACCTAACTGGCGATATTTGTTGTTGATTATTGAATTCAATGCCACTTCTGTTGCTTAATCTATAGCAACAGGACAGACAGGTGGTGAGTACAGTCATGAAAAAATACTATATTGAAAAACAACAACAGATCAGCTTTGTAAAGCAGCATTTCTCTCGTCAGTTGGAGCAGCGACTTGGCTTAATCGAGGTCCAAGCGCCTATCCTGAGCCGTTTGGGCGATGGTACTCAAGATAACCTGTCAGGTCATGAGAAAGCGGTCCAGGTAAAGGTTAAAAACCTACCGCAGGATACCTTTGAAGTGGTTCATTCATTGGCGAAGTGGAAGCGTAAGACGCTCGGAACCTATGATTTTGCCCCGGGGGAAGGGTTGTATACCCATATGAAGGCCCTACGCCCGGATGAAGATCGTCTATCAGCCATTCATTCGGTCTATGTGGATCAGTGGGACTGGGAGCGAGTGATGGGCGATGGAGAGCGTACTCCGGCGTATCTGCAGGACACCGTTCGTCAGATCTATGCGGCGATGAAGACGACGGAACAAGAGGTCTGTGAACGCTATGGCTTAACGCCCTTCTTACCGGCGGAGATCCACTTTATTCACAGTGAGATGCTACTGCGTCGTTACCCTGATCTGGATGCTAAAGAGCGTGAGCGCGCCATTACACGTGAATTGGGTGCCGTGTTCCTGATGGGGATCGGTGGGTGCCTGTCGAACGGCCAAGCACATGATGTGCGAGCGCCGGACTATGATGATTGGACATCGCTCGGTTCTGAGGGACTGGGGGGGCTGAACGGCGATATTCTGGTGTGGAACCCGGTATTGGAGGATGCCTTTGAACTGTCTTCAATGGGGATCCGTGTGGATGCGCAGGCGTTAAAGCGTCAACTGGCGCTCACCGATGATGAGGACCGCATGGCACTGGAGTGGCATCAGTCGTTGCTGCGTGGTGAGATGCCGCAGACTATCGGCGGTGGTATCGGCCAATCCCGTTTGGTGATGTTATTGCTGCAACAACAGCATATCGGTCAGGTGCAGTGTGGTGTGTGGCCGCCGGCGATTCGCCAGCAAGTGCCGGCGATCCTCTAACTGTCCTGACACTAACGGCGCCAGCGACGCAGCAGGCGCCCCTTAATACCGCTATCAAAGCGCCAAATATAATCAAAGACTTTCATTATGCTGGGCTTGCCATGTGGCGACATGGCCACTGCGTGAAAGCAGTGGCCATTCTGTTTTTGCAGCTGTTTTATTTCTCGCTGCGTCTCTTCAGGGAGACGTTGGGCGATAAAGTCAGAAATGACCACCGCATCCGCCTGCTGCCAGGCCGGTTGTTGTAATAACGTGCTGGTCTGTGCCAGGCAACGAGCCAGATCGGTCCCCCCCCTAAAGCGTTGGCTGAGGAAGCGGATCGCCTGATCGATGCCATCATCGGCGGTGAGTTCGTGTTGTACGATGTCGCTGGAAAATAACATGATGTAACAGCGACGATTATCGGCTAGAGCGATACGCATCAACGCCAGGCAAAAGGCTTTAGCGCACTGTTCATGGAAGCCACCCATCGAGCCCGAGGTGTCGACGCAGACGATAAAAGGCCCCTTAGGTTGCTGTTGGTGGTGATGGTAAGCGATCAGGCGTTGTACCGGCTGCTCACGCCAGGCATCCCCCTGCAGGCGATAGGTCATCAGCCGCTTTTCCAGTAAGCGGCGGTAGAATTCATACTCCAACTCACTCAATCCCAGAATCGAGAGTTCGCTCGGCATGAGGCGTAGGATCTCGTCGCTCTGGTGAATACCACTGACCTCCTCCGGCATCACGGAGGGCTCACGTAATAAGACATGACGAATCTCTTGCTGAGTGTCGGCCTCCTCTTTCGCTTCGGCAGCGCGGCTACGTCCTAGACGTTCGGCTAATTGTTGCAAATCAGGTTGGCCAGCCAGGAAGTCGCCATACTGCACCAGTAGCTGATAGTCGCCATGTTGAGGCGTCGAGCGACTGAGGTCCCATAGACGTCCTGCTGCGTTTTCATTTTCTGCCAATACCGGTTCGAGGGCTCCGCTCAGTTGTAGACGTTGTTGTAACTCTTGTTGCAGGAGTGCGCGTTCTTCCTCCATCACCTGATGATGGAGTGTCAGCGTGCGTGCGACTAAGCTAAGGCGCCAGCGTTGTAGAAACAGCGCATGGAAACTGTCGCTGTGGGGAAAGTTTCCTTGTGGACACAGTTGACGCGCCTCGTGATTAAAAGGGGAGTCCTGGTTGGTAAGCCAGGTGAGTGTCGTGGGTAAGTTGCGGAAGAACTCTCCGTTGCCTAACAGCAGCTGATGTTGGTATAGGGTGAACTCTTGCGCCAAGTCATCGGGGACATTGGTTTCACTGATCCGCTTACGCAACCGTCGTTGCCAACCGGGCCACTCCCGATCGATAAGCTGACGCAGACGCGGGTGCTTCTCAAAAAACGCTGCCAACTGGGGGGCGGCGATGAGGCCGACCAAAAAGTCTTGTAGCAACTCGCTTTCATTCATGACCAGGAAGGCTTCGACGGCCTCGAGCGATGGCATGTCAGATCGTCTCTCCCTGTAAGCGTGCGGCAAGCGCGTTAAGGTGCTCTTCGACTTCCAGCAGGCTGGCTTCGATTTGAGCGAGCCAGTCGCTACTGACGAAGAGACAAGGCTGTTGGCTGGCGAATTGTTGACGTTGTTGCTGCAACGCTTGGCGCAGTTTATCGAGGTTGGCCAGAATATCGTCGCTCGCTCGTTGACGCGGATCGCCCGGCAGGCTCAATAGACTGGATTGTTGGCTGATGTCGCGCACCTCCAACTGATGCTGTGTGGTAATGGCAACATCGATGCTTAGGGCAAAACCGATCCCATTGAGGCGGGCTCGTAACTCGCCGCCCTTCTGGAGCCAGCGGTTGAGGGTGGCCGTTTCGATCACCAAATGGGTGACTTGCATATCATGTAGGCGCAGCGGTTGCAGCAGCAGGAGCGTCAGCTGTGATGTATCGAGTCCATCCGGTAAGGTGTGCTGAGACTTACGGTTGAAGAGCCCGGCTTTGGTTTGCAGCGTCAGGGCTCGGGTCTGTTGATAGTCGCGCTGACTCTGTAGCCACTGTGTCTCCAGTTGTTGTATTTGCAACAGGAGTGCCTGTTGACGATAGGCCTGCTGGGTTAGGATCAATTGAATATGTTGATTGAGCAGTTGGCGTGAGGGCAGGTCGTGCCAGAGACACTCCTTCAACAGGATCAGATCCAGCGGTGCGACACTACTACGTCCGCTAAAGAAGGCGCAGGCTTGTAACAGACGGACGGCTTTTTTCCAGCGCCGATCAGAAATATAGGGCGCGTTTTCCAACGAATCGATATGCTGGCGTAACTGAAAGATCAGCTCGAAGACGCTATCCGGCAGCGTGACGCTGATCAGCTGTTGTTGCCACTGTTGAAACTCTTCGCTGCCGATGGTGAGGCTAGCGGGTACGGGGTTATAGCCATCATCCTGATGGCTGTTGATCAGGGCGCGGAAATTGTTCTTTTCCTGTACCTTATCTAACCATAGCCGAATCAGCATGCGGTCATACAGTGCTTCGAGTCCACCATCAGCCTCCGGTAGTTCGTTTGAGGCGGTGACCAGTAGGCGTAGGGGAATGGCTACTTCGCATTCACCGTTACGGAAACGGCGTTCGTTGATGGCGGTCAATAGGGTGTTCAGGATCGCGGGACCCGCCTTCCAGATCTCGTCTAAGAAGACGATCTCTGCTTCGGGCAGGTAGCCCTGAGTCAGGCGTTGATAACGCCCTTCATCTTTTAACGCCTGGATAGAGAGGGGGCCGAAGACCTCTTCTGGCGTGGAGAAGCGCGTCATCAGGTATTCGAATGCGCGCGCATCGCGAAAGGCGAACTTGAGCCGGCGCGCGATTAGGCTCTTAGCGATGCCGGGCGGACCGAGTAAAAACACACTCTCGCCGCACAGTGCCGCCAATAGGCATAGGCGTACCGCTTGTTGCCGCTCATATAAACCTGACTCCAATGCATGGCTCAGCCGAGAAATACGTTCGGCCAATTGACGGGGTTGCGTCATACTAATCTCTATTCATGACATGGATGATTTTGTTGTATCTATTTATAAGGTGTATGACCAGCTTTATTTCGCCCGTGTCGGGATGGTGAAGAGAGAGGGCCAAGCACCAAGACGCCATGTTGTTTGTTACATAATCAACGATATTCTTGCGGGTTTTACGGTGGGAATGCGAGGGTATTTATGCATACTGTGCAACCTTTATCTGCGCTCGGGATGTTGGCGCATCTATGGCTGACGGAAATTTCACAACGAAAAATGTTATGAGTACAGAACAGAAACGCTCACTGACCACAGTGACCCTGGCGGCTATCGGCGTGGTGTACGGCGATATCGGTACCAGTCCTCTTTATACACTCCGCGAGTGCTTTGCCGGACATTATGGCTTCGAAGTGAAGCCGGAGATCGTCTTCGGTTTTCTCTCGTTGATCTTTTGGATGCAGATCCTCATCGTGTCGCTGAAGTATCTGACCTTTGTCATGCGGGCGGATAACGCCGGCGAAGGGGGCATCTTAACGTTGATGTCGCTAGCTGGGCGTAATACGACGGCGAAGGTCACGGCGACACTGGTGATCCTCGGGTTGATCGGCGGTAGCTTCTTCTACGGCGAGGTGGTGATCACGCCGGCCATTTCCGTGATGTCGGCTATCGAGGGGCTGGAGATTGCCGCGCCCTCGCTCGATCCCTATATCGTCCCCCTCTCCGTATTAGTCCTGACCGTGTTATTTTTTATCCAGAAGCACGGTACCGGAAGCATCGGTCGCCTGTTTGCCCCAGTGATGGTGTTATGGTTCCTATCGCTGGCGATCCTTGGGGGACGTAGTATTCTCGCTAACCCTCAGGTACTACATGCCTTGGACCCACGCTGGGCAATCAACTTCTTTGTCGAATATAAGAGCCTCGCCTTCTTTGCATTGGGGGCTGTAGTGTTGTCGATCACCGGGGTCGAGGCGTTGTATGCCGACATGGGGCACTTCGGCAAGAAGCCGATTCGCTTGGCCTGGTTCCTGTTTGTCATCCCCTCGCTGATGCTGAACTATTTCGGGCAGGGGGCATTATTGCTGACCGATCCGACCGCGATTAAAAACCCCTTCTTCTTGCTGGCGCCAGACTGGGCGCTGATCCCCTTGTTGGTCCTGGCGACCCTGGCGACGGTGATCGCTTCGCAAGCGGTAATCTCCGGGGTCTTCTCCCTGACGCGTCAGGCGGTGCGTTTAGGCTATCTGCCGCCGATGCGTATCATCCATACTTCGGATATGGAGGCCGGGCAGATCTACATTCCGGCGATCAACTGGGCGTTGTACATCAGCGTGGTATTGGTGATCATCGGCTTCGAGCGCTCTAGCAATCTGGCGGCGGCGTATGGTATTGCGGTGACCGGTACCATGGTACTAACCAGCATGCTCTCTTGTACCGTGGCATTGAAGAACTGGCACTGGAACCGCTTCATCGTGGCCGTGTTGCTGCTGGGGTTGTTGTGCCTCGATGTGCCGCTATTTAGCGCCAACGCGATGAAGATCCTATCAGGCGGCTGGTTGCCGCTGACCTTGGGTCTGCTGATGTTTATCATCATGACGACCTGGAAGAGCGAGCGTTTTCGTTTACTACGTCGTTTGCATGAACACGGTAACTCTCTGGAGGCGATGATTGCCTCTCTGGAGAAGTCACCACCGGTACGGGTGCCTGGCACGGCTGTGTATATGTCGCGCGCGGTGAATGTTATCCCCTTGGCAATGTTGCATAATCTAAAACATAACAAGGTATTGCATGAACGGGTGATCCTGTTGACGTTGCGTACCGAGGATGCCCCCTACGTGCATAATGTGCGGCGAGTGACCCTGGAGCAACTTTCGCCGACCTTCTGGCGTGTCGTAGCCAGTTACGGTTTTAAAGAGACGCCGAACGTCGAGGAAATTTTCCATCGCTGTGGGTTGGAGGGATTACCCTGCCGTATCATTGAAACCTCCTTCTTCATGTCGCATGAGTCGTTACTGTTGGGGCATCGTCCCTGGTACCTCAAGGCTCGTGGTCGCCTATTTATGGCCTTGAGCCGTAATGCGCTCCAAGCGGCCGATCAGTTTGAGATCCCACCTAACCGGGTGATCGAGTTAGGGACGCAGGTCGAGATCTAACGTCGTATCCCGACCTGATTTCTTACGAAAGGGCGCCATTGGGCGCCCTTTTTGATTGAAACTGCGCTTTGGCTGAATCGCTTTTGCCTCGAAACGTTTCGATAGCGATCACATTTTTTTATTTTTTCCTTGGTTCGTTCTCACCCTCCCCTTACACTTAGCCGATGAGCGAAACGTTTCGCTGGTGGAGTGAGTCATGAAAAAAGGCACAGTACTGAATTCTGAGGTTTCGGCGTTAGTCGCCCGTCTTGGCCATACGGATAGCGTCGCCATCGGGGATGCGGGTTTACCGATCCCTGATCGGGTGGCGCGTATCGATCTGGCGTTGACCCATGATATTCCGCGTTTTATGCAGGTTGTGGAGACGGTAACGGCGGAAATGCAGGTGGAGCGTGCCGTTGTGGCGCAGGAGATGGCGCAGATCAATCCTGACGTCCACCAGCAATTGCTGGATTGGCTACAGCAGTTAGGTCGGCGTCAGGGAAATGACATTCAAATCGATTATGTCACGCATAGCCAGTTTAAGACGCTGAGCGCTGAGAGTAAGGCGATCATCCGTAGCGGTGAATGCTCTCCCTACGCCAATGTACTGCTGTATGCCGGCGTGACCTTCTGAGGCCATTATGCAACCGTTACTGGCGTTAAACGCAATCGATAAGTCTTTTCCTGGCGTGAAGGCGTTATCCGGCGCGTCATTGAATGTGTATCCCGGCCGCGTGATGGCGCTGGTGGGGGAAAATGGTGCGGGCAAATCCACCATGATGAAGGTGCTGACCGGGATCTACCAGAAAGATGCCGGCTCGCTGCATTACTTGGGACAGGAGACCGCGTTTAGTGGCCCGAAATCCTCTCAAGAGGCGGGCATCGGCATCATTCATCAAGAGTTGAATCTCATTCCGCAGCTTACCATTGCGGAGAATATCTTTTTAGGGCGTGAGTTTACTAATCGCTGGGGGCGCATCGACTGGACAAAGATGTACGTTGAGGCCGACAAGCTATTGGCACGTCTCAATCTAGGGTATAGCAGCCATCGTCTGGTCGGTGAGTTGTCTATCGGTGAACAGCAGATGGTGGAGATCGCCAAGGTTCTGAGTTTCGAGTCGCGGGTGATCATCATGGATGAACCGACGGATGCGTTGACCGATACGGAGACCGAGTCGCTGTTCAGTGTGATCCGCGAACTCAAGGCACAGGGGCGTGGCATCGTCTATATCTCTCATCGCTTGAAAGAGATTTTTGAGATTTGCGATGACGTGACGGTATTCCGCGACGGTCAGTTTATCGCCGAGCGGCCCGTTGACGAGCTGACAGAAGACACACTGATCGAAATGATGGTTGGGCGCAAACTGGAGGAGCAGTATCCACGTCTGGATAAGGCTCCCGGGGCGTTGCGTTTACAGGTTGAGCAGTTGTCCGGCCCGGGCGTGAATGCCGTCTCCTTTACCCTGCGTAGCGGCGAGATCTTAGGCATCTCCGGATTGATGGGGGCCGGGCGTACTGAGCTGATGAAGATCCTGTATGGCGCATTGCCACGAACCCAGGGTTCGATCACGTTGGAAGGGCATGACGTGCAGATCCGTTCGCCTCAAGAGGGATTGGCCAACGGCATCGTTTATATCTCGGAAGATCGTAAACGTGATGGCTTGGTGCTGGGTATGTCGGTGAAGGAGAACATGTCGCTGACGGCGCTGCGCTATTTCAGCCGTCTCAATGGATCGCTTAAGCATGGTGAAGAGCAGGAGGCGGTCAGCGACTTTATCTCGTTGTTCAATATCAAGACACCATCGATGGAGCAGGCGATCGGTTTACTTTCCGGTGGTAACCAACAGAAGGTCGCTATCGCGCGTGGGTTAATGACACGCCCCAAGGTATTGATCCTCGATGAGCCGACGCGAGGCGTCGATGTCGGTGCAAAAAAAGAGATCTATCAGCTAATTAACCAGTTTAAGGCGGATGGTTTGAGCATCATCCTGGTCTCCTCGGAGATGCCTGAAGTACTGGGAATGAGTGATCGTATCCTGGTGATGCATGAAGGGCATCTGAGCGGGGAGTTCCCGATCGAACAGGCAACACAAGAAGTGCTGATGGCGGCCGCCGTCGGCAAGCAATACGGCGTTAAGCAGGAGTAATCCCCGATGAATAACCAAGTCTCAGTCAATCAGGGCGGATTCAGCAAAGCCCGGCTCAAAACCTGGCTGGTGGAGCAGAAGTCGCTGATCGCCTTATTGGTGCTGATCGCGGTGGTCTCCTCCATGAGCCCCAATTTTTTCACCTTGAATAACCTGTTCAACATTCTGCAACAGACCTCCGTCAATGCCATCATGGCCGTTGGTATGACGCTCGTGATCCTGACCTCTGGCATCGATCTATCCGTTGGTTCGTTGTTGGCCTTGACCGGTGCGGTGGCGGCGTCCATCGTCGGTTTGGATGTCAATGCGTTACTGGCCGTCGGTGCGGCGCTGGCGTTGGGGGCGGCGATCGGTGGGTGTACCGGTATCATTGTGGCGAAAGGGAAGGTGCAAGCCTTTATCGCAACCCTGGTGATGATGCTACTGCTGCGCGGGGTCACCATGGTGTATACCGATGGAAGCCCGGTCAATACTGGTTTTTCGGCGCAGGCGGATCTCTTTGGTTGGTTCGGTATCGGTCGTCCATTGGGGATGCCGACGCCGATCTGGCTGATGATTATCGTATTTGCGCTGGCTTGGTACATGCTGCACCACACGCGTTTAGGGCGTTATATCTACGCGCTGGGGGGAAATGAAGCCGCGACCCGTTTATCGGGTATCAATGTCGATCGCGTCAAGATTGTGGTTTATGCCTTATGCGGCCTGTTATCGGCCTTGGCTGGCGTGATTGAAGTGGCTCGTCTCTCCTCGGCACAGCCGACCGCCGGGACTGGTTATGAGCTGGATGCCATCGCGGCAGTGGTGTTGGGTGGAACTAGCTTAGCGGGTGGCAAGGGGCGGATCATGGGAACACTGATCGGTGCCTTGATCTTGGGCTTCTTGAATAACGGATTAAACTTACTCGGTGTCTCCTCCTACTACCAAATGATCGTCAAGGCTGCGGTGATTCTGTTGGCGGTTTTGGTAGACAACAAAAGCAATAAATAACCTTACCTACAGGAATCGATGAGATGAACATGAAAAAACTGGCAACCCTGATCTCTGCCGCGGCGCTGAGCGCCTCTCTCAGTGCTAACGCCCTGGCGCAGGATACGATCGCCTTGGTGGTATCTACCCTGAATAACCCCTTCTTTGTTTCGATGAAAGATGGGGCACAGAAGGAAGCGAATAAACTGGGCTACAAGCTAGTGGTCTTAGACTCCCAGAATAATCCGGCTAAAGAGTTGGCGAACGTGCAGGACTTGACGGTGCGCGGCGCGAAACTGATGTTGATTAACCCGACCGATTCCGATGCGGTCGGTAATGCGGTAAAAATGGCGAATCAGGCCAACATTCCGGTGATCACCTTGGACCGTGCTGCCAGTCAAGGTCAGGTCGTTAGTCATATCGCCTCCGACAACGTCGCGGGCGGTAAGCTGGCTGGTGATTTTATCGCCCAGAAACTGGGGGCCGGCGCTAAGGTGATCCAGTTGGAAGGGATCGCGGGAACCTCCGCAGCACGTGAGCGGGGCGAGGGCTTTAAGCAGGCTGTCGCTGCCCATAAGTTTGACGTCTTGGCCAGTCAGCCAGCCGACTTCGATCGTACCAAAGGATTGAACGTCATGCAGAATTTGCTTACCGCTCACCCGCAGGTACAGGCCGTCTTCGCGCAGAACGATGAGATGGCCTTGGGCGCCCTGCGTGCTTTGCAAACGGCAGGGCGTAACGATGTCTTGGTCGTCGGCTTCGATGGCACGCAAGACGGCGAAAAAGCGGTACAGAGTGGTAAGCTGGGTGCCACGGTGGCACAGCAGCCGGAGCAGATCGGCGTCATTGGCGTAGAAACCGCCGATAAGGTGATCAAAGGGGAGAAAGTCCCGGCTAATATTCCCGTTGAGCTGAAGCTGGTGACCAAGTAATACGCCGCGGATAAGATCTGGGCAGTACCGCCGTCGGTGAAGCGGCGGCGGTAGATAAGTAGGAATACAGAGTATGCAAACAGGCAAACTGGTCGTATTAGGCAGCATCAATGCTGATCATATCCTTAAGGTTGAACACTTTCCCCGCCCGGGGGAGACCCTAACAGGCAAGGGGTATCAAGTAGCATTCGGTGGTAAGGGAGCCAACCAGGCGGTTGCTGCCGGACGTAGCGGTGCCGATGTCGCCTTCATTGCCTGTGTGGGCGCCGATGATATCGGTGAACGGATCCGCAGCCAGTTGGTCAGCGATGGCGTGAATATCGCTGCCGTTGAGGCCGTGGCGGGAGAGAGCACCGGCGTGGCGCTGATCTTTGTTAACCAGGACGGTGAGAATGTTATTGGCATCCATGCGGGTGCTAACGCGGCCCTGACGCCGCAGTATCTGGCGCGCTATCAGGCGTTGGTGACGCAGGCAGACGCCTTACTGATGCAGTTGGAATCCCCCATCGAGACGGTATTGGCGGCGGCGAAGCTGGCGCGAGCCCATAACACCAAGGTGATCCTCAACCCGGCCCCGGCGCGGGAGCTCCCAGAGGCGTTGTTACATCATATCGATGTGATCACGCCTAATGAAACCGAGGCAGAATGTCTGACCGGCATTCAAGTGCACGATGATGAGAGTGCCCGCCAGGCCGCCGCAGTATTGCATGGTAAGGGGATCGCTACCGTGATGATTACCCTCGGCAGTCGTGGCGTGTGGGTCAGTCAGGAGGGGCTAGGGAGCATTATTCCCGGCTTCCGGGTAGAGGCCATCGATACCATCGCCGCTGGCGATACCTTTAATGGTGCGTTGTTGACCGCCTTGTTGGAGGGGAATCCCTTATCTGACGCAGTACGCTTCGCGCATGCGGCCGCCGCTATCGCGGTGACGCGTGAAGGCGCGCAACCCTCCGTACCCTGGCGCAGGGAGATCGATGCATTCTTGCAGGCCCATCAGGAGTAAGCGTACGTGGCAACTATGAAGGATGTCGCTCGCTTAGCGGGCGTCTCCACCTCGACCGTATCCCATGTGATCAATAACAATCGCTTCGTGAGTGAGAGTGTACGTCAGCGGGTGCAGGCGGCGGTACAGCAACTGAATTATGCCCCTTCAGCGCTGGCGCGCAGCCTGAAGATGAACCAAACCCACACCATCGGTATGTTGGTGACGACCAGCAACAACCCCTTCTTTGCTGAGGTCGTCCGCGGTGTCGAGCGTAGTTGTTATGAGCGCGGCTACAGCCTGATCCTGTGTAACACCGAAGGCGATCCGGCGCGGATGAGCCAGAGCATGGAGACATTATTACAGAAGCGGGTCGATGGTCTGTTGATGATGTGTACCGAAAATTTCCGCCCCCCACAGGAGATGATCGCCCGTTACCCGGCGATGCCGACGGTAATGATGGATTGGGCGCTATTCGATGGACCAAACGATGTCATTCAGGATAACTCCTTCCTCGGTGGTCAGATCGCGACACGCCATCTGATTGAGCGGGGATATACTCGAATCGCCTGTCTGGCAGGGCCCAAGGATAAGACACCATCGCGCCAGCGATTGGAGGGCTTCCTGCATGAAATGGCACAGGCTGGCCTGCCTGTTCCTGAATCGTATATCCTGTTTGGCGATTTCGAGTTTGCCGGTGGCGTTCAGGCTATGCGGCAATTATTGGCCTTAGCACAACCGCCCCATGCGTTATTTACCGGTAATGATGCCATGGCTGTCGGCGTCTATCAGGTGCTATTTGAGGCGGGGTTACGCGTGGGTGAAGACATTGCCGTCGTCGGCTATGACGACATCGAACTGGCGCGTTATATGGCGCCGCCGCTGACTACTATCCATCAGCCTAAGGATGAGCTTGGTGAGTTGGCTGTCGACACCTTGGTGTATCGCTTACGCCATCCTACGATGGAGCCACAAACCTTGGTTCTGACGCCTCAACTGGTCGCACGCGGCTCTGTCGGTATTTGTCAGTGTTGAGAAGGCTTGCTCGCTTGCGGCATGACACGACGCCCCTTGAGGAGATGATCGCCATCGGTACGACGGAGTAACACGAAGACCCCCGCCGATAGTAGTGTCACGCCGCCCATGGTGATGAAAGTATAGTGGAAGTGATCGACCAGTGAACCACTCACCTGGGTGTCATAGAAGCGGAGTACCGCGGCGCTGACCGCAACGCCGAAACTGATGGAGAGTTGTTGTGTGACGGCGAGTACGCTGTTACCGGAGCTGGCGTTGTGGTCATCTAAATCGCCCAGGGTGATAGTGTTCATCGCAGTAAACTGGGTCGACATAAACATACCTAACAGGAATAGCGGTAGGATTAATTGCCACAGTGGGCGGTCGGCCGTCTGGAGCGCAAACAGGGCGATCATTAGCCCGATAACCAACGTGACGCCAACCAGCGTATTCCGGTATCCCAGACGGTGAAGAACCCCCGTGACCAATGATTTACCCAGCATCGATCCGAGTGCCGTCGGGGCCATCATGCATCCGGCGATGATCGCACTATAACCGAAACCGACTTGTAGCATTAACGGCATCAAGAATGGGATGCAACCGGTGCCCAGTCGAGAGGCGATATTGCCGAGGATACCGACCGAAAACGTATGGGTACGGAACAGTGGCAGGGCGATCAAGGGGTGGGGATGGCGCTGGGCATGGATAATATAGAGTAGCAGTGAGGCTAAGCCCGCCGCGACACCTCCCCAGGCATAGAGCTGAGGCAGGACACGTTCACCGAAGAGCTCCATACCACACGATAAAAGGACCAAGCCGAGGCCAAACAAGATAAAGCCACGTATATCGAAGCCGCGCGTTGGTGCCGTGAAATCGGGCATATAACGCAGCGCGTAGAGAATACCGATGATACCGATCGGGAGGTTGATCAAGAAAATCCAGTGCCAGGTGGCATAGGTGACTAACCAACCGCCGAGCAGCGGACCGAGAACCGGGCCGACCAACCCCGGTAGGCTGATGAAGTTGAGCACCGGCAGCAGTTCATCGCGTGGGTAGGCGCGGAGTAAAGCTAAACGCGCTACTGGCATCATCATTGCACCCCCGACGCCTTGCAGGATGCGGGATGCAACCAGCATCTCCAACGAGCCGGAGAGGGCGCAGAGCAACGAGCCGAAGGAGAACAGCGAGACGGCGGCGATAAAGACACGCCGCGTGCCCAAACGGTCGGCTATCCAGCCGCTGATTGGGATTAACATGGCGACCGTCAGAGTATAGCTAATAATGGCGGATTGCATTACCAGCGGGGAGCGCTCCAGACTACGGGCGATGGCGGGCAGCGCGGTATTCAGGATGGTGGCATCCAGCGCCTGCATGAAAAAAGCCATTGCCGCAATCCAGGGCAGGCCGGCCATACTCCGGGCGGTCTTGGTCATAGGTTTTCCGTCGTGTGTTTAGGCTCCGTCTATCCCCAATAGATCCTGACAGGCCGTATAGGCACCCTGTGCATCGCTGGCCAGGATGGCATCGACGATCGCCTGGTGTTGCTCTAGCTTAACGACCTCATTACCGGTTACCGAACGGAAGTAGCTCTGATAGACCGAGTTAAACAAGTTCGAGAACGACGTTAGGAACGGGTTGGCGCTCGCTTGATAGATCTGCTGGTGGAATTGTACATCGACCCGGATCCAGCGTTCGCGATCAAAATGGCTATTCAGTTCACGCATCTCTCGCATTAAATCATTAATGGCGGCTTTCTGAGTACCGCTGGCATGCATCGCCGTCAGCAGGCAGGCTTGTGGCTCAAGTGCATTACGCAGTACTAGGAAGTGCTCTTTAACGTGTTCGAAGTTTTCGCGGGTAAGCCACCAGGTCAACAATTCCTGATCGAGGAAGTTCCAACTGTTACTCGGCATCACGCGCGTGCCGATGCGAGGGCGAGGGAGCAGCATTCCTTTAGCGGCCAGCATTTTGACTGCTTCACGCACCGCTGTCCGGCTGACGCCATAGATCTCTCCCAGTTCGAGTTCACCCGGTAGTATGCTGCCGGCCTGATATTCGCCGGACAGGATCCGCTGGCCTATCTTCTCGGCGAGAAGATAGGAGAGATTGCGCTGGGCGGCTTGTTGTTGAGCATTAAGTTGCATGGCTAATCAGTCCTAATCGGATACGTATATCAATAGATACTCTTGTTCATTTTATCCTACAAAAGGGGGGCTACGCTGCATTGTTGGATAAAAATAGGCCACGGCTTATGCTTTTTTGTGCTGATTGGTGAAAATGAAGACAGTCGCACATTTTTTTAAAATTAAGACTTGTCACCTCGTGAGAAGTCCCTATAATGCGCCACCACTGACCGGGAACAACGACAACAA